>NZ_JBFAOJ010000092.1:0-35926 GCF_040675205.1 Streptosporangium sp. NPDC049644
CGCCGCCGCGCCCGCCGCCGCGCCCCCCCGCCGCCGCGCCCCCCCCGGCGCCGTGCGGGGCGCCGGCCCCCGCCGGGACTGCGCGGGCGGCGGCGACCACCGGGCGCGGGACCCGGGGAATGCCGGTCAGCCGGTTCTGCTCGCGCAGGGTGCGCAGGCGGTTCACCTCGGCGGTCCACTCGGCACCCCGGGGGGTGGCCTTGCCCTTGCGACGGCGGATGCGGTCGTCGTACGACTTGATGCCGAACGTCGCACGCTGGTTGGCCTCGGCCGCACGCAGAGCCTCGGTCAGCGCCCTGTCGAAGGCCAGCCCGGCGGCTCGCAGTTCCTGCACGGAAGCCAGATCGGCCTGCGCCCGGCGCAGGTCGGCCTCGGCCGCGCGCGCCTTCTCCAGAAGCTCGGGGAAGCCCTTCCCGACCTCCTGGTCAGCGTGGTAGCGAACCTCCGCCTCCCGGCTCACGCTCGGTCGGAAAAACGCCATCTTCTGCCCTCTCTCACCGGTCGCCGGGTCGCCTCCGGCAGGTCACCGGTCGTAGCCTACGCCGTTCGTCCCCACCTCACGTACTCGGGATCGGCCGTGCCCGGAGCCGGCTCCCGGTATCGGGCGCGCGCGGAACGGCCGTGTGCGAAGCGGATCGATCTGTCCGGCGCGCCTTCCTTTACGCAGTAAGGTCACCGGTGACAGGATGCCCCCATGCCTGCCAAGCGACCACCCATCCCGCTCTCCAGGGAGCGCATCATCGACGCAGCCCTCCACATCGCCGACGGCCAGGGGCTCCGGCGCCTGACCATGCGACGGCTGGGCGACGCGCTCCAGGTGGAGGCGATGGCCATCTACCACCACCTGCCCCGCGGCAAGGACGCCCTCATGGACGCGCTGGCCGAGCATGTCACCACGGTCCACGTCGAGCCCGGCGAGAGCTGGCAGGAGAGCGCGAGGGCCTGGTGCCGGGCGAGCCGCGCCGCGCTCAGGGAGCATCCGGGGGTGCTGGCGCTGGCCCTGACCAAGCCCCCGAGGGGCCGGGCCGCGATCGCGATCAGGGAGCAGACCGACCAGCTGGCCGACGCGGGGCTGGCCGACGCGGCGGGAGCGGTGCGGGCGCTGAGGGCCTACGTCTTCGGCGCGGTGGCGGTGGAGGTGCAGCAGTCGGGCTGGGCCGAGCCCTCCGGCGACGAGAACGAGCCGTGGCGCCCCCCTTCGCAAGGAGGCGGCAGCCCCGGGGCGGACGCCGACTTCGAGTACGGGCTGGACGCGCTCCTGGCCGGCCTGGGCACGCGGTAGCCGGTAAGCGGCGAAGGCCCACATCGGCGCACGTCAGGAAGTTGTAATCGATCGTTTACCCGACTCGCGGCGTGTCGCCCTTGGCCGAATATCCTTATATGAGGCATGCTGTGTTATAGGTCACATCCCCCGATAAAGCCCTGACGGACTGGCCCTCTACCAGTTCGTAAACAGTCCTAACGGGCTATGTCGCCGAGGTGCGATCGATCGCACACTTGATCTGCTTGATGTGCGAGCCTCGCTCTATCAGGGCTCGCATGGCCATATGTCAACATTCAGATGCTCGTCCCCGTCATGCGTGGGAACGGAGACCCATCGGTGACGGTGCCCGCCGGATGCCCGATGCCCACCCCGTGCCCGGTGTGACCCGGGCGAGCCGACACGAGAGATCCGGAGGCACGCCGATGTGCCCGCACGAGCCGTCCTGTCCGCCCGCCGAGGCGCTGGACCGCGAAGCCGCCCGCACCATGGCGGCCCACCCCGAGCAGGGCTGGAGCCTGCTCTGCAACGGTGTGGTGCTGTTCGAAGACACCGGCGAGCTCCTCCCCGACGGCGCCGTCATCGAGCCACACCGGCCACTGGCCGGCGTCGCCTGACGGCACTCACACCGAACTCACACCGGGCCCGGCCGCATCCTCGCGTCGAGCCATTCGGCGACCACCTCGCCCACCCTGGCAGGATCCTTCCCGAGGTCATGGCCCTGTCCCGGCAGCACGACCAGGCGCGCGGCATCCGCCGCTTCGGGCACGCCGAACGGGTCCCGGTCGCCGTTCACCACCAGCACGTCCACACCCGCCGCGCGCAACTCCCCGGCGCGTGACCGCTCCGGCCTGCCCGGCGGGTGCAACGGAAAGGCCAGCGCGACGACCACGCGGGCCCCGACCCGGCGGGCCGTACGGCAGGCGACCCTGGCCCCGTTACTCCTCCCGCCCTGCGCGAGCGGCAGCCCCGGGTAGCGCTCGCGCAGGACGGCCACCAGCGTCTCCCACGCCTCGTCCTGTCTGGCCGCCGAACCCGGCGCCCGGGCACCGCGCATCCGGAACGGCTGGAGCACCCGCGCGACGGTCCCGCCGACCGCCGTCACGGCGTCCCGCACCGCCAGCAGGTCGGGGGCGTCCACTCCCCCGGCCGAGCCGTGGGTGAGCACCAGCAGGAAGCGCGGGGTGGCCACCTCGTCGATCTCCACCAGGGCCGGGCCGTGCGGGGTCGCGATCTCCAGAGACGGGACGGCACCCGGGCCGGACATGGGCTCTACGACGTACACGGATCTCGTCCTAACGACTGATGCCCGTCGGCCGGGCGCGGGAGAACAATCGAAGAGTGCAGGACTACCAAGATATCCGCCAGGACATGCGGGCCACTCTCGAGGCCCGCCGCGATCTCGGCCCGGAGTACGAGACCGCCCTCATCGAGTCGTTCGTGTCGCGCCTGGACGCGACCATCGCCCAACGGGTACACACCGAGATGCACCTGGCCGGGGTGCGCGGGGCGCTGCCACGCAAGGCCGGGAACCCCTCGGTCCCGATCGCGCTCGGCTCGATGGGCTTCGGCATCCCGCTGACCGCCATCGCGGCGGCCGAGGCGGGCAGCGCCGGACTGCTGCTGGCCTGGGGCGGCATCGTCGCGATCAACGTCGCCCACGCCCTGAGCCGCCGGCGGGAACGCGACTGACCGTTCCGGACCGCCCGCCGGACCGGCGTGCCGTCGGGCGCGTCCCGGTCACGCCGGACCCCGCCCCGGGGTCCGGACCCGGCCGTCCCAGGGGTCAGGCGCCATGGGATTCGGACGCCACGGGCTTCAGACGTCGCGGCCCCGGCGGAGGCGGACCTCACCGGCGAGGTCGGCGTCGGCACTGTCGAGGCCGTAGCGCCAGACGCGCTCGGCGTCCTCGCCGCGTCCTCTGAGCGGGAGCGTGCGGGCCAGGAGCTCGATGGCCAGCGCGCCGGTCTCGACATCGCCGCCCTCCTCGATCGCACCGGAGAACTCGGCGCACGCCAGCTCCAGGTGGGCGATGCCGAGCATCACCCGCAGCCTCGGCACCTCGGCCGCGTCCGGCACCGAGAGCGCCTCCAGCAGCACCTGGGCGGCCTCCCCCGGCTCGCCCTCCTCGATGAGCGCCTCCGCCAGCCGCTGAGCGGCACGAGGAGCGACCTCCGGGTCTCCGGTGGCCAACGCCTCACGCAGCGACCGTTCGGCCTCCTCCGCGCCCGTGGCGAGCCTGGCGAGGGCCATGTGCGCCGACGGGACGTAGGCGGGGTGGCCGACGCCCAGCGCGGCCTGCCAGGCGGCGCGGGCCTGGTCGGCCATTCCCTCCCGCTCGAAGCTCCCCGCGAGCAGGCAGGCGGCCTGGGCGGCGAACTCCGGGTGCCCTGTCGCCAGCGCGGTGCGCGCGGCCGCGCGGGAACCCGGCACGTCTCCGCGCTCCTGGAGCACCACGGCGAGACCCACCGCCGCCTGTGCCCGATCCGGCTCGTCGGGGTCGGCGGCCAGCTCCGCGAAGATCACGGCGGCGCCGTCGAGGTCGCCGGACTCGGCCAGTCTTCGCGCGGTGTCCAAGGGACGGGTGTCCACCTCAGGCATGCAGGGTCCTTCCCGGATACGGAGACGCCCCGAGCCTAACGACTCGGGGCGCCGTCCGTCCTCCCGCATTCCCTACGGATACGCGGTTCTCGCGAGATGCGGGCCGCGGCGAGGATCAGTCTTCGTACGCCTCCAGGGGCGGGCAGGAGCACACCAGGTTGCGGTCGCCGTAGGCCTGGTCGATGCGGCGGACCGGCGACCAGTACTTGCCCTCGCGCAGCGAGGGCAGCGGGTAGGCCGCCTCGGTGCGGGTGTAGGGGTGCCCCCACTCGTCGGCGACGAGGCTGCCGGCCGTGTGCGGGGCGTTGCGCAGCGGGTTGTCGACCCTGTCGTAGGCGCCGGAGGCGACCTTCTCGATCTCACCGCGAATCGCGATCATCGCCTCGCAGAACCGGTCGAGCTCGGCCAGGTCCTCGCTCTCGGTCGGCTCGATCATCAACGTGCCGGCCACCGGGAAGGACATGGTCGGCGCGTGGAAACCGTAGTCGACGAGGCGCTTGGCCACGTCGTCGACCGTCACGCCGGTCTCCTTGGTGATCTGGCGCAGATCGATGATGCACTCGTGGGCGACGAGGCCGCCGCGGCCGGTGTAGAGAACCGGGAAGTGGGGAGCGAGCCTGCGGGCCAGGTAGTTGGCCGACAGGATGGCCTGCTCGGTGGCCGCCTTCAGCCCGTCGGCGCCCATCATCCGGATGTAGGCCCAGGAGATGGGCAGGATGCCGGCGGAGCCGTACGGTGCGGCCGAGACCGGGCCGACCGCCGAGCCGCCGCGCAGCGGGTGGCCTGGCAGGTAGTCGGCCAAATGGGCGCGGACCGCGACCGGGCCGACACCGGGGCCGCCGCCGCCGTGCGGGATGCAGAAGGTCTTGTGCAGGTTGAGGTGGGAGACGTCCGCCCCGAACTCGCCCGGCCTGGCCAGGCCGACCAGCGCGTTGAGGTTGGCGCCGTCGACGTAGACCTGCCCGCCGGCCTCGTGGACCAGCTCGCAGACATCAACGATCGTCTCCTCGTACACGCCGTGCGTGGACGGGTAGGTCACCATGATCGCGGCAAGCCGGTCACGGTGCTTTTCGATCTTCGCGACGAGGTCGTCGAGGTCCACGTTGCCGTTGTCGTCGCAGGCGACCACGGCGACGCGCATGCCGGCCATCACGGCGCTGGCGGCGTTGGTACCGTGCGCGGACGAGGGGATCAGGCAAACGTCACGATCCGACTCGCCACGCGCCGTATGGTAGGCGCGGATCGCCAGAAGGCCGGCGAACTCGCCCTGGGAGCCGGCGTTCGGCTGGATCGACACCGCGTCATAACCGGTGACCTCGGCCAGCCAGCGCTCCAGCTCCCCGACCAGCTCGGCGTAGCCCGCCGCCTGGTCCTCCGGCGCGTACGGGTGCAGCCCGGCGAACTCCGGCCAGGTGATCGGCTCCATCTCGGTGGTCGCGTTGAGCTTCATGGTGCAGGAGCCCAGCGGGATCATCGACCGGTCCAGCGCGACGTCCTTGTCCTGGAGCCTGCGCAGGTAGCGCAGCATGGCCGTCTCGGAGCGGTGGCTGTGGAAGACCGGGTGGGTGAGGTAGTCGCCGACCCGCGCCAGCGCGCCGGGCAGCGCGTCGTGCGCGGCGGCGTCCAGGTCGGCCAGCACGGTGCCGCTGACCTCGAAGGCGGCCAGGACCTGCTCCAGATGGAGTACCTCGGTCCTCTCGTCGCAGGTGACGCCCACGTGGTCGGCGTCGACCAGGCGCAGGTTGACGCCGTTCTCCCGGGCCGCGGCGACGACTTCGGCGGCTCGCCCGGGCACCCGGGCGAGCACGGTGTCGAAGAAGGTGTCGTGGACCACCTCGACGCCGCCCTGGCGCAGCCCCTCGGCGAGCACGACGGCGTGCCGGTGGACGCGGCGGCCGATCCTGCGCAGGCCCTCGGGGCCGTGGTAGACGGCGTACATGCCGGCGATCACGGCGAGCAGCACCTGCGCGGTGCAGATGTTGCTGGTGGCCTTCTCCCGGCGGATGTGCTGCTCGCGGGTCTGGAGCGCGAGCCGGTAGGCGGGACGTCCCTCGACGTCCTGGGAGACGCCGACCAGGCGGCCGGGCAGCTGGCGCTGGAGGCCGTCACGGACCGCCATGTAGGCGGCGTGCGGACCGCCGAAGCCGAGGGGGACACCGAAGCGCTGCGAGGAGCCGATCGCGATGTCTGCGCCGAGCTCGCCCGGCGCGGCCAGGAGGGTGAGGGCGAGCAGGTCCGCGGCGGCGACCACCTGGGCACCGCGCGCGTGGGCGGCGTCGGCGACGGCTCGGAAGTCGCGGATCCTGCCGCTGGCGCCGGGGTACTGCACGAGCACGCCGAAGCAGTCGGGAAGCTCCCCGGTGAGGTCGCTCTCGACCAGCTCGATGCCGAGCGGCTCGGCACGGGTGCGCAACACCGCCTTGGTCTGCGGCAGCGCGTCAGCGTCGACCACGAACACCTTCGACGGGGTGCGGCCCGCGCGGCGGGCCAGGGTCATCGCCTCGGCCGCGGCGGTGGCCTCGTCCAGCAGGGAGGCCCCCGCGACGTCGAGGGCGGTCAGGTCGGAGACGACGGTCTGGAAGTTGATCAGGGCCTCCAGCCGGCCCTGGGAGATCTCCGGCTGGTAGGGCGTGTAGGCGGTGTACCAGCCCGGATTCTCCAAAAGGTTGCGGCGGATGACGCCCGGGGTGATCGTGTCGTGGTAGCCCAGGCCGATCATCGAGGTGAGCAGCGTGTTGCGCCCGGCGAGGACCCGTAGCTCGGCGAGGGTCTCGGACTCTCCTGCCGCCGGGGGCAGACCCAGCCGGGCGAAGGAGCGGATCGCCTCGGGCACGGCCACCGCGACCAGGTCGGCGACGGAGGCGAATCCGACCGCCTCCAGCATGCGGGTCTGGTCGGCGTCGTCGGGCCCGATGTGACGGGTCGCGAACGGCGGGGGAGCGAGTTCGCTGAGCGATGACAGATCGGTCATGAGAAGCCTCTCGGGCGGGGTGGAGACCGGTGCTGGGCGCGGGCGTATGCCGGCTCTCCCCCTCTGTCATCACGACTGTCATCACGACGTGGTCGCTACCTGAGAGCTTCACCTGCCCTTGCCGGGAGGCTTGCACCGTCGGTGAGACGCGCCTGGCGGGCGCGCCTGCTTTCCAGAGTTGCCTCGTCCGTGCGGTACAGGGTGCCTGAGAGATTCCGGGGAGGTTGCTCCTTCGGCGCCCCGATCGCGGTCGGGGTCTCTCCCGCACAGGGTCAGCGGCAAGTCCGAGTTTACCCGGTTCGTCGCGCTCGGCGGCGACGGGCCAACTCATCGGCCTGATGATCGCCTAAAGGGCCCCCGCCCGATTCCGCGCGTTCGCCGGGAAGATCCGCGAGGGAGCCCTCCACCTCCTGCCACACCCGTCCCAGCGCGATACCGAAGACTCCTTGGCCCCCCTGGAGCAGGTCGATGACCTCGTCGGGCGAGGTGCACTCGTAGACGCTCACCCCGTCGCTCATCAGAGTGATCTGGGCCAGGTCGTTGACGCCCCGCTCCCGCAGGTGCTGCACGGCGATGCGGATCTGCTGGAGGGAGACGCCGGTGTCGAGGAGGCGCTTGACAACCTTGAGGACCAGAATGTCACGGAAGCCGTACAACCGCTGGGAGCCGGAGCCGTGGGCGGCTCTCACGGTGGGCTCGACCAGGCCGGTCCGCGCCCAGTAGTCGAGTTGCCGGTAGGTGATTCCTGCCGCCGAACAGGCCGTCGGCCCCCTGTAGCCGATGTCGGCGGGCACTTTCACCGGTTCCCCGTCGAACAGCAGACCCTCTTCACCCGCGCGCTGACGTGCCGACTGGCGCCGTTCCGGGTCATCCTGGTCGGCGTTTCTACCCTCGCCGCTGCTGACCGCCACGCGGACCTCCGGCTTTCTCTCATCCCACGGCCTGATCTGGGGGTTTACGCACGACCGCAGGTTTCACTTGCACCGTAGGACTGGGGCCAAGTCCAGTCAACGACCCCACCCGGCGCGTCGTGAAGCGTAAATGCACCGAAATTCCTACCCCGCGCGACCGAAGTCCTCAGGCGTGATCGTGTCAAGGAACTCCCTGAACTTCTCCACCTCGTCCTCCTGGTCGTCAGGGATGATCACCCCTGCCTCCCGTACCACATCCTCACTCGCGAAGATACGTGCGCCGGTGCGAAGTGCCAAGGCGATCGAGTCGGAAGGACGCGCGCTCACCTCGACCCCGTTGGAGAACACGAGATCCGCGAAGAAGATGCCGTCGCGTAAAGCGACGATGTTGACAGTGCTCAACCTGACTCCGAGCCCCTCGAGCACGTCCCGGAACAGGTCATGGGTAAGTGGCCGGGGTGGTGGTTCCTCGGCCTGGGCCATGGCGATCGCCGTGGCTTCCGTCATGCCGATCCAGATAGGTAGGTAACGCTCCCCATGCGTCTCTTTCAGCAAGACGATCGGCTGGTTGGAGGGCATTTCAACTCGAACGCCCACGACCTCCATCTGCAACACGGGCTGCTCCGTCTTCGCTGGATTCCGACCGGTTTGTTCAACGTAACACTCGCGGGGGTACGAGTGCCTGGTCAGGCTCTCACCGGCCCAGTGCCCCACGGACTCCGGAACGCAGCAACGAGGCGTGCAATTCCAGCAGGAGACCGGAGATCTCCCTCGCCGTCTCGTCCGCCTGGTCGATCGCGCCGGGGCCGCGACGGCGCAGCAGCGGGGCGACGGCCTGTTCCACCAGTCCCGCCTCGCGCTCCGCGGCGGCCTTGACCGCCCGCAGGTGGCGGGCGCGCAGGCCGAAGGCGGCCAGGGCGCCCACACTGCGGGCCACGACCAGTGCCTCGGCGTCGTAGTAGCGGGCCACGGCGGCCAGCAGACCGTAGTCCTCCAGCTCCGTGAGGGTCTCCTCGTCGAGCTCGGCGGCGGCGAGGAACTCCTCGCGGGTGAGGCGGACCTCGGGGGGCGCGTCGTCGGGGACGGCCCGCGGCCGGGCCGCCGGGCGCTCCTCGCGGTCGGCCGCCTCCAGATGATCCTTGATCACGCGCAGCGGCAGGTAGCGATCACGCTGCTCGCTGAGGATGTAGCGGAGCCGCTCGACGTCGGCGTAGGTGAACTTGCGATAACCGGAGGGACTGCGCTCCGGCTCGATCAGCCCCTCGCCCTCCAGGAAGCGAATCTTGGAGATGCTGACATCGGGGAACTCGCCCTGCAGGAGAGCGAGCACCTCCCCGATGCTCATGTGCGCACGAGCGGCCTGCGAGCTCATCATCCTCCAGCGGCGCCGCGGGTGAGGAAGACGAGGCGGAACTTGCCGATCTGCACCTCGTCCCCGCCGTACAGCGGGACCTCCTCGATGCGCTCACGATTGACGTACGTGCCGTTCAGGCTACCGACGTCGCGGACCGTGAAGACACCGCCGCCGCGCCGGTAGAACTCCACGTGACGGCGCGAGACCGTGATGTCGTCGAGGAAGATGTCGCTCTCGGGGTGGCGGCCCACCGTGGTGAGGTCGCTGTCGAGCAGGAACCGGCTGCCGGCGTTGGGGCCGCGCATCGCGACCAGCAACGCGGTGCCGGCGGGCAACTGCTCGACGGCCTGCCGCTCGGCGAGAAGCGTCTCACCGGTCTCCGCCTCATAGGCCTCGATCCCGGAGAGGGAGATCGTCGACGTGCTGTCTCCGGGTGTGTCAGACCTGGTAAGCGGCGACCCGCATCGTGAACAGAAACGGGCATCCTCAGGATTGGCATGACCGCACTGCGTGCAGTAGACGCTCGGCATCGATCGGCTCGGCCTCCTACCGCGAAGACGCGGCAACTGTGCTCAGTGATGCGCGCCTCGCTTCTTCGCTTCTCAAGGGTTTTCTCAGACTGCGAATGCCGCAACATACAGTGATGAGGCGCGAAGGTCAAGGTTGACGCTGAACCGCGGGTACGGTCGGTGACAAAGTTACAGGGGACACTGCCCCTGGTCCATGGCGCCGCGCGGTATTTGTCGCGCGGGCCGCCTCAACCCCCGGCGGCCTCCTCCACCACCCGCGCCCAGCGCTCGATCAGGGTCTGGGCGGAGTCGACGTCGAACCCCTCGGCCCACAGGTGGGTCACCGCCTCGGTCGGGTCGGGCAGCACCAGGGTCCAGCTGCCGTCCTCCGAGACGACCCGCACCCCGTCGGTGGTGTCGATGCGGTGGTGCTCGGCGGCCTCGATGACCGAGCGCATCACCGCCCCCTTGGCCGCCCACGGAGTCGGCACGGTACGGCGCAGCAGTTTGGCCTCGGGTATCCTGGCGTCGATCTGGCTGAGCGAGAGCCGGGTCCTGGCCACCAGCCCGAGCAGGCGCAGGAACACCGCCAGACCGTCCACCGTGGGGCCGAACTCGGGCACGATGAAACCGCCGCGCCCGTCGGCCGCGAAGATCATCTCCGGACCCCTGGCGGCGGCGGTGAGCGCGTCGATCGCGGTGGACGTCCACTCCGCCTGGACCCCGTGGAACCTGCAGACCTGCTCTGCCACCCGGGTGGTGGTGACCGGCAGTGCCACCCTGCCGCCGCGGCGCTCGGCCGCGACCAGGTCGAGCACCACCAGCAGGGCGCGCTCCTCACTGATCAGCTGGCCCATCTCGTCCACCAGCGCGACCCGCTCCCCCACCGGGTCGAAACGTACCCCGAAGGCCGCCCTGGAGGAGCTGACGAGCTCCGACAGGCGCTGCAGGTCGCGACGGCGCTCGGCGAGGGTCTCGGTGGGCGAGGCGTCGTCCAGCCGGTTGTTGACGGTCAGCACGTCCACCCCGACCCGGCCGAGCAGACTGGGCAGCACCAGCGAGGAGGTGCCCCCCGCGCAGTCGACCACGACCTTCATGTCGGCGTCGCGGACCCCGCTGATGTCGACCAGGCGGAGCAGCTCGTGCGTGTAGTCCTCCACCGCCCTGGCGGGGAAGCTCAGCTCGGCGATCTCACCGGGGAAGGCGCGGCGGAACTCCTGCCGGGAGAAGACCCGGTCCAGCTTGCGCTGCGCCGGCGGCGACAGGTCCGCGCCGTGCTCGTCCATGAAGACGATGTCGACGCTCTGCGGGTCGCCGGGGGTGGTGCGCAGCGCGATGCCGCCCACCGCGTTCTCCCTGGCGGTGTGGAAGCGCGCCACGGGGAGCGGGGACGCCTCCAGGTCGAGCACGTTGATCGCGCTGGCGTTGAGGGCGCTGATCACGGCCCGCTTCAGCGCCCGCGCGGCGCGGGAGGAGTCGCGGGAGGTGATGACCGAGGCGCCCTTCTTCAGGGTGGTGGCGTAGGCGCTGGCGAGCCGCACGCACAGCTCGGGGGTGATCTCCACGTTGACCAGCCCGGAGACCCCCCGGGGGCCGAACAGGTTGCGCTGGGCGCGCGGCTCCCAGATGACGCTGTTGTTGATCACCGCCCCGGCCTCGATGGTCTTGAACGGGTAGATCTTGACGCCGGAGGAGATGTACGCCTCGGCCTCGATGATGCACTCGTCGCCGATGACGGCGCCCTCCTCGACCCTGACCGCGGTCATCAGGTCGGTGTTCTTGCCGATCACGCAGCCGCGCAGGTGGGCGCTGGGCCCGATGTAGACGTTGTCGTGGACGACCGCGCGGTGCAGGAAGGCCCCCTCCCTGACCACCGCGTTGCTGCCCAGCACGGTGTACTCACGCAGCTCGGCCCCCGCCTCGACCTTGGCGTAGTCGCCGACGTAGAGCGGGCCCTTGAGGATGGCGTCGGTGTCGACCGAGGCCCCCTCGGCCACCCAGACGCCCGGCGAGACCTCGAAGGCGTCGATGTCGACCCTGACCCGGCCCGACAGGACGTCGGCCTGGGCCTTGAGGTAGCTCTCGTGGGTGCCGACGTCCTCCCAGTAGCCGTCGGCCACGTAGCCGTACAGCGGGGCTCCGCGCTCCAGCAGCCGGGGGAACACGTCTCCCGACCAGTCGACGGACTCCCCCACCGCGATCTCGTCGAGGACCTCGGGCTCCATCACGTAGATGCCGGTGTTGACGGTGTCGGAGAAGACCTGGCCCCAGGTGGGCTTCTCCAGGAAGCGCTCCACCCGCCCGTGGTCGTCGACGATGACGATGCCGAACTCCAGCGGGTTGGGAACGCGCTTGAGCCCGATCGTGACCATCGCGCCGTTCTCGCGATGGAAGCGGATCATGTCCGTCAGGTCGATGTCCGTCAGCGCGTCGCCGGAGATGACCAGGAAGCGGTCGTCGCGCAGCCGGTCCGCGGCGTTCTTGACGCTGCCCGCGGTGCCGAGCGGCGTGTCCTCGGTGGCGTAGTGCAGGCTCATGCCGAGCTCGTCGCCGTCGCCGAAGTAGTTGCGGACCAGGGCCGCCAGGAACTGCACGGTGACCACCGTCTCGGTGAAACCGTGCCGTTTCAGGAGGCGCAGCACGTGCTCCATGATCGGCCGATTGATCACGGGCAGGAGGGGCTTGGGCTGGTTCGCGGTCATCGGCCGGAGCCGTGTCCCCTCCCCGCCCGCCATGACGACGGCCTTCACAGATCACCTCTTAAGGCGTTTGGCCTCGCTTGTCAGCTGACGCACCTGTACCCAATACAGCACTCCGGACCACCAGTACAGTCCTGTGCCCCAGATGGCCAGGGACCAGCCGACGATCCGGGCGGGATCGGCGTACCAGGCGTCGTGGTGGGCGAGGAAGAGCAGGGGGAAGGCGTAGAGGAGGTTGGCGGTGGCGGCCTTGCCGAGGAAGTGCACGGGCAGCGCCGGGCCGTAGCCGAGGCGGCGCAGGATGAGCGGGATGCCCAGCAGCATCACGTCGCGCAGCGGGACGGCCAGTGCCAGCCACCAGGGGATGATCTCGCGCATGGCGAGGCCGAACAGGGTGGCCAGGATGTAGAGCCGGTCGGCCAGCGGGTCTAGCAGGCGGCCGAGCCGGCTGGTCTGGTTCCAGGCGCGGGCGATCTTGCCGTCGAGCCAGTCGGAGAACCCCGCCAGCATCAGCAGCGCGACGGCCCAGCCGTCGGCCTTCGGGCCCAGCACCAGCCAGAGGAAGACCGGCACCCCCAGGAGCCTGGCCAGGCTCAACGCGTTGGGAACCGTCCAGATTCGATCTTCGGCTCCCGATGCTTCCGGATTCACCGGTCTGTCTCCCTCCCCCGTGCCTGATGCGACCCTACCCGTGCGGGGCTCACACGGGCCGTACGGCCATCCGGCGAGGGGGCGGGCGCGGACGCCGGGCGCGCGACCAGGGGGCGCCCGGGGGCGCGACAGAGCCCGGGGCGGCGGCCGGAGACGAGGTGGGAGGAGTGCGGGGAACCACGCCGCCGCGGCCGCGCGGCGGCGTGGTTCCGATCGGCGGCGTCATCCGATCCGGGAGACGCCGCCCGGATCAGGAGCGGCGCGCGGCGGCGCCCGGGGACCAGGCCCAGACGAGCACCGCGACGGTCATCCCGAACAGGGCCAGCCCGCTGGGGACGTGGGTGCCGAGCGCCTCCCAGCTGAAGTGCTGTGCCATGCCGACCAGGAAGAGGCCGACGCTGGCCAGCGCGGGCCAGCCGGCACCGCGCCCGGGGCGCCAGACCATGACGGCCACGACGATCTGCAGCAGTGCGATCAGGTGCACCACCATCCCGGCCAGCACATGGGTCTCGGCCAGCGCCTCCCCGCCGTGCACCGCCTGGCCGGCGAACGAGGCGGCGGCGATGAGGCCGGCCGCCTGGGCGACGACCAGGATGCGCAGGCCGTACAGCAGGCCCGCGGGGACCGGGCGATTCCCCGCCGGCCTCAGTGGGGAGATGACCTCCTGCATGTGACGTGTCCTTAACCTTGGACGACTGGTTCGGAACACATCGTGGCCGCGGGGCGTCCGCCGGTCGTCACCCTGGGGGCTGACCTCGCTGTCCACCTCTTGGCGGATTCTCCGTCCGGTGCGCGTTCACCGGCCGGGGGCGCCGCCTCGCACGCGACCGAAAATCGTACCGAAATGACGCGCGCGACGCCCCGGCGCACCCTTTACGCTTCACAGCATGACCAATGACACCACGCTCTTTCTTGGGCAGTGGATTCGCTCGCCGGGCACCGTCGGAGCGGTGGCGCCGAGCTCGCGGCGGCTCGCCGAGGCGGTGGCCTCGCCGGTCCCTCACCGGGGGGATCCGGTGATCGTCGAACTCGGCCCGGGCACCGGTGTGTTCACCGCGGAGATCCAGCGCAGGCTGGGGGGCCGGGGACACCACATGGCCGTCGAGATCAACCCCAGGCTGGCCGATTTCCTCGCCGCCAGGAACCCCGGGGTGGACGTCGTGACCGATGACGCGGCGCGGCTGCCCCAGCTGTTGCGGGAACGCGGTCTCTCCAGGGCCGACGTGGTCGTGAGCGGGCTCCCCTGGGCCTCGTTCTCCGAGGAGACACAGGGCCGCCTGCTGGACGCGGTCATCGCGATCATGGGTCCGCACACGGCCTTCACCACCTTCGCCTACAGCTTCGCCAAGCACCTTCCTCCCGCACGGCGTTTCAGGAAGCGCCTGATCGACACCTTCGAGGAGGTCGTCGCGGGCCGCACGGTGTGGGGCAACGTACCGCCCGCCTTCGTCTACCACACGCGCAGGCCGCGCCTGGATGCCGTCCAGCAGAACTGATCCCCGCGTCCCGGTGGCCCTGGAGGCTTACCGAACTTCGTTCTACGATTGCGCGCGCAACTAGAATGGAGTTGGTCACCGTGGACTTCACACTTCCGGAGAGCGCCCTCGCCGTCCAACGCGGCGTCGGCGACATCTGCGCGCGCTACGACCTGGACTACTGGCAGCGGTGCGAGAGCGAGAAACGCTGGCCGGAGGAGGTCTGGCAGGATCTGGCCAAGGGCGGCTGGCTCGGCCTGGCCGTACCCGAGGAGTACGGGGGCGGCGGTCAGGGCCTGCTGGAGCTGGCCGTGGCCACCGAGACCCTGTCGGCCTCCGGCTCGGCCGGCGGCTCGGCGTTCACCTACGTGCTCACCCCCGGGTTCGGCGCCATGACCCTGGCCAGGCACGGCAGCCCCTGGCAGCGCGACGAACTGCTGCCCGGGCTGGCCACCGGCGAGCTGGAGACCTGCTTCGCGCTGACCGAGCCCGACGCCGGGTCCAACGCCCTGGGCATCTCCACCTCCGCCCGTCGCGACGGGGCGGAGTTCGTCGTCAACGGCCAGAAGATCTGGATCACCGGCGTGCAGCGCGCCACCTGGATGCTCCTGGTCACCCGGACCATCCCGGCCGCCGAGGCCAAGCCCCGCACCAACGGCCTGACCGTCCTGCTGGTGAACGTCCCCGAGGCCGTCGCGGCCGGCCGGCTCTCCTTCCAGCCCATCCCGAAGATGGGCGCCAACACCACCCCGTCCAACATGGTCTTCATAGACGACCTGCGGGTCCCGGAGAGGAACGTGGTCGGTGAGGTCGACCAGGGCGCGCTGGTGCTGTGGGACATCCTCAACCCCGAGCGCGTCCTGCTGGCCGCCTCCGCGCTCGGCGGCGCCGAGGTGGCGCTGCGGGTGGCCGTGCAGTACGCCAAGGAGCGCGAGGTGTTCGGCCGCCCGATCGGCGCCAACCAGGCCATCGCCTTCCCTCTCGCCCAGGTCAAGGCCAAGATCGAGCTGGCCAGGCTGATGCTGTACAAGGCCGCCTGGCTGTTCGACAGGCAGTTGCCCTGCGGCACCGAGGCCAACATCGCCAAGCTGACCGCCTCCCAGGCGGCCTGGGAGGCGGCCGACCACGCGTTCCAGACGCACGGTGGCATGGCCTACTCGCTGGAGTACCCGGTGGCCCGCCTGCTGGCCGACGCCCGCATCGGCAAGGTCGCCCCCGTCACCGAGGAACTCCTGCTCAACTATCTGGCCACCCAGGTGCTCGGACTTCCCAGGAGCTTCTGACCTGATCGCCGGGTGCGCCCGCCCGGCCGGAGCCGGACAGGGCGCACCCCCTACTTGAAAGCCTCCGCGAGACGGGCCGCGGCGTACTCGCGCGCCTCGGTCGCCTGGTCGAAGAAGCCCGGCAGGCCGAAGAAGCCGTGGATCGCCCCCTCGTACCTCCTGACCTCGACCGGCACCCCGGCCGCGGCCAGCTGGGCGGCATACTCCTCACCCTCGTCACAGAGCGGGTCGCACTCGGCGGTGATCACCGTCGCCGGGGCCAGACCGGCCTTGTCGGCCAGCCGGACGGGAGCCAGCCGGGGGTCGACCGGATCGCCGCCGTACTGCGCGACGAACCAGGCCATCTCGTCGGCGCCGAGCCCGAAGCCGCTGGCGTAGGCGCGGTAGCTCCCGGTGTCCATGGCCACGTCGGCTATCGGGTAGACGAGCAGCTGGTGGGCCAGCCCGAACCCGGCGTCCCTGGCCTGCCAGGCGGCCACGGCGGCCAGGTTGCCCCCGGCGCTGTCGCCGCAGACCGCGATGCGCTCGGGATCGGCCCCGTAGACGCCGGGGCGGCCGAAGACGTCCCGGACGACGCTCCAGGCGTCGTCGGCCGCGGCGGGGAAGGGGTGGTCGGGGGCGAGCCGGTAGTCGACCGAGATCACCACCGCCCCGTTGCGCACCGCGAGGTCACGGCCGAGGGCGTCGTTGCGGTCGACGCTGCCGAAGACCCAGCCTCCGCCGTGAAAGTAGACGATCGCCGGGAGGGGGCGGCCGTCCTCCTCCGGCCGGTAGACGCGGACCGGCACGCCCGCGACGACGTCATCCCTGACCAGCGGGAGCGGGATGATCGGACCACGTTGCTCGGCGAAGGCGTCGAGGGCCCGCATCGCGACGATCGTCTCGGCGGTGAGTGTGGAGAGCGGGACACCGAGGTCTGTCTGGAAAGTCTTCAGGTAGGCCTCGGCCTGCGGGTGCAACGGCATGATCGGCACCTTACCCGCCGGGTCCGGTCGACCGCGGGAGGCGTCGAGACGTCGGTGTCGCCCCGCCGGGAGTCCCGGCCGCCACAACGCCCCCGGCCACCCGGAACCCCGGAATGACGGAAAGTCTCTCGAACAGCGAGCCCACCGCTCAAAACGAACGTGATTATTATTCGCCTATTTTCCTCGAACCGGATTGTCCGGTCACCCAAAATAACTCTCTAATTACAGATAGTTAGATTTCCCACCATATTGCTGAGAAATGGTTGTGACGCCTACCCGGTGATGGAAGACTCGAATTTCGAGTGACCAGGTGAGCCGGGGCTGCCGGTCGCTCGTCACCCGGAGCCGTCAGGGAGGTGGATCTGCGTGATCGGACTTTGAGCCGATCAATTAGGGTGGGTTCGTTAAATGTCTTTGAATCCGCGTCTCGTCAAGGAAAGCTTCGCCATCGTCGAACCGGTCGCGGACAAGGCCGCGGCATACTTCTACGGACGCCTGTTCGCCGAGAACCCGCACCTGCGGACGATGTTCCCACCGGCGATGGACGTACAGCGCGACCGCCTGTTCGGCGCGCTGACCAGAATCGTCTGGAGCCTGGACAGCCCCGACGGTCTGGCCTCGTTTCTGGGTCAGCTAGGCCGCGACCACCGGAAGTACGGCGTGCTCGCCGAGCACTACACCGCGATCGGCAACGCGCTCCTGGCCACGGTCAGGCGCTTCGCCGCCGAGATCTGGACCCCCGAGATAGAGGCGGCATGGACCGCCGCCTACACCGCCGCCGCCAATCTCATGATCGAATCGGCCGAGTCCGACGCGGGGGTGTCGCCCGCCTGGTGGCTGGCCGAGGTGATCGACCACGAACTCCGCACCCCGGACATCGCGGTGATCACCTTACGGCTCGACCAGGACCTGCCCTACCTGCCCGGCCAGTACGTCAGCGTGCAGACCGCGCGCTGGCCACGTGTCTGGCGTACCTTCTCCATCGCGAACGCGCCCCGGGACGACAACACGATCCGCCTGCACGTCCGCGCGGTCTCCGGCGGCTGGGTCTCCACCACGTTGGTCCAGCGCACCCGGATCGGAGACAACCTGATGCTGGGGCCCCCGATCGGCACCATGGTTCCCACCGACTCCGGACGCGACCTCCTGTGCGTGGCCGGCGGCACCGGCCTGGCACCGATCAAGGCCATCCTGGAGCATGTGATCGGCTCCGGGCGCCGCCCCAACATCCACCTGCTCCACGGCGCCCGCACCGCCGGGGAACTCTACGACCTGACCGACCTGTTCCGGATGGCGTCGGCCTTCCCGTGGCTGCGGGTGCTCCCCGTGGTCTCCGGACAACCCGGGTACGACGGCATGCGGGGCCAGGTGGCCGAGGTGATGGAGCGGTTCCACTCCTGGTCCGAACACGAGGCCTACGTCTGCGGCCCGACCGCCATGGTCAACGAGACGGTCCACCGGCTCCAGCGGGGCGGGATGCCCTTGGCCCACATCCACCGGGACATCGCGCAGGGCGAGCCTTGACCGACAATCAGGATTAATCCCCCAAAGTGATCACGCAAATTCCATAGAGTCCGGCGGGACACGGTATGGCATGGCAGCATGAGGCCCAATCCGAAAGGAGATGGTCATGCACGACTGCCCCCCTCACAGCCCGTGCCCCCCTCTCGACCGCCGCCCCCGTTCCCCGCACGTCTCCACAGCCGTCCATCCGCGCGAATCCGCCCCCGGTCCCCTCCACCGGCGGCGGGCCCTCCAAGATCAGGGCCATGCCCGCCTCCGGCATGCGGCCATCCCCGGCCGCGGCACCCGTCCCTCGGACGCACCGGCCCCGCCCGCCCCGCGCCACACGGCGCTCTGAACCGATGGCCAGACCCGTCACGCTGGTGACCTTCATGCTTCCCGCCCCCCTGCGGCACTGGGCCGGCGAGAACACCGAGGTCCGCGTCTTCGCCATCG
The DNA here is from genome assembly GCF_040675205.1 of Streptosporangium sp. NPDC049644. NCBI lineage: Bacteria > Bacillati > Actinomycetota > Actinomycetes > Streptosporangiales > Streptosporangiaceae > Streptosporangium > Streptosporangium sp. NPDC049644. Next base: position 18,640 of record NZ_JBFAOJ010000092.1, read on the forward strand.
CCGATCACGAGGGCGGCGATCCCACGCTGGGTTCCGCCCTCGACACGCTCCGCCGTACGCACCCGTCCCTGGAGCAACGGCTCCGCGACGACTACGGGAGCATCCGCCGCCACATCAGCATGTTCGTCTGCGGCGAGAACGCCCGGCATCTCGGCGGCCTCGACTGCGCACTGCCCCCGGGGGCCGAGATTCTCGTCCTGCCCACCCTCTCGCGCCGCCAGGAGACCACGAGCTGACCCGCCCGCGCCCCGGGCCACGTCCATGCGGGACCTCAGGCCGCGTGCCGAAGACCCCGCGGGCGACAGCACCTAGGGGGCGACCCTGCCGCCGGCCACGAAGGCCTCGTGCGTGAGGGGCATCAGCGTCGCCCAGGCGGCCTCCATCTTCTCCGCCACCATCTCGATCTCACGCTGCGGGAACGAGGGCACCTTGGCCTGCTCGTTCTTGGTACGCAGGGAGAGGAAGTGCATGAGCGAACGGGCGTTGCAGGTGGCGTACATCGAGGAGAACAGCCCGACGGGCAGCACCGCCCTGGCCACCTCGCGGGCGATGCCGGCCTCCAGCATCTCCCGGTAGGCGGCGTAGGACTGCCGGTAGGACGCCTCCATCGCCTCGGTGACGAGCTTGTGCTGCTCGGCGCTGCCCTCGGCGAAGACGTACTTACCCGGCCGGCCTTCCTGAACCAGCTTCCGCTCCACCCCCGGAACATAGAAATTGGGCTGAAGCTCGCGGTAACGCCCACTTTCCTCGTTATATGACCATCCGACCCTGTGGCGGTGAAATTCGCGGAAGACGAAGATCGGCGCGCTGACCAGGAAGGTCATCGAGTTGTGCTCGAAAGGGCTGCCATGCCGGTCGCGCATCAGAAAGTTGATCAGTCCCCTGGACCGCGCGGGGTCCTTGCCGACCTCCTCCAGGGACTGTTCCCCCGCGGTCGAGACCCGCGCCGCCCAGAGCACGTCGGAGTCGGAGGCGCTGTGCTTGACCAACTCCACGGTCACGTCGTCAAGAAAACGTGCCTCTGCCTCATCGCCCGTCACCTGGATCCCCCTCGTCGCCTCGTCGGTCGCGCATATCGTAGCCGTAACGGCGTGGGCTCCTCCGCCGCCCCGAAGACGGGCGCCGCTCACAACCGGTAGATCCGGCGGGCGTTGCCCGAGCCGATCATCTGGGCCACCCGGACGGCGTCCGAGACGCTCCACTCGCCGTCGGACAGTCGCGCGGCGAGCGCTCCGGCCAGCCCTCGCCGGTAGTGCAGGGCGCCAAGGTGACAGGTCTCCGCCACGCCGTGGCCGCCGGAGCCGAACAACTGCTTGTGGAACGGCGCCAGTTCGAGCAGTTCCGCCATGACCGCGGCCGAGCCCGTGGCGCTGCGGGTGGGCGCCGCGCCCACGTCGACGTAGACATGCGGGAGCACACCGGCGAGGTAGGCCGCCCGGCGGTGGAACGGGTGACAGTGCAGCAGGACGACGGGCACGCCCATCGGCTGCACGGCCGCGATGAAGCCGGTCATCGGTGCCGGACCCGTGCCGTACCGGCCGGGGACCGCACGGCCTTCGACGACGTCGGGAGTCCCGAAGGCACCGACGTCCACGCGGCCGCCGCGACCGGCATGGGCTCCCTGGCGCGCGCCGCCGTAGTGGGGGTGGCCGGTGTGGAACTGCAGCGGCCGCCCGTACTCCCTGGCCACGTCGACGGCCGTCCAGAGCAGGTGGCGCAGGAGCACCTGGTCGACGAGCCGCTCGCCCGGGCAGGCCAGCCGCCGGGTGGCCGCCGCGATCACCGCTCCCCGGCTCGGCCTGGCCGGGTCGAGATGGAGCCCGGACCTGTGGGCCGTGACCGACTTCAGCGCGACGGCGCGGACGGCCCGCGCGGCGAGGATCTGGGCGAGGGCCGAGATGTAGGAGACCCCCGAGACCGCGGTCCTGGCCACCTCCTCCTCGGCCCGCTCGATGTGGACGACCCGCGCGGTGCCGGCGCCGCCCGCGTGGCCCATCTCGGCCGGCGGCAGCACCTCGGGCCCGCCGAGGTCACCATCGGGATCACCGCCGGGATCACTGTCGGGATCACTGTCGGGATCACCGTTCGGGCCGTCGAAGCGGTCGAATCCGTCGAACAGGAAGGTGGCTATCCCCGCGGCGCCCAGCAGTCGCCGGTTCACCTCGGTGGCGCCCAACTCCGCCCGGCGGGCCAGGTACACGGCCGGCGGCACGTGCGGGGCGAGACCGAGGACGGGTGCGCACCAGCGACGGACCGCGGTGCCGACGGGGGTGTCGAAGTGGGTGGTGCCCGGGGGTGCCGGAGTTCCCGCGTCGCTGAGCAGCGTCTCGAACCGGGCCCTGGTCAGGTCGTCACGGCGCACGCCGTGGCAGTTCTGGTCGACCAGCGGCGCCAGCAGCGCCTCCCGTACGGCGTCGGGCAGCTCGACGGGCAGCACACCGTCCGACCTCATGCCCGCTCCTCCCCCGGTCGCGGGGGCGGCGGCCGGATCCGGCCGCCACCCCTGCGGTCCCTGCGACGGGGAGAACTCGGTGACTTCTCCGCTCCCCGGAGGGAGCGGCTTCCCGCCTCCCCTCGTCCGAGGTGGGCGACGGCCAAGGCCTGGCCGTTTCGATCCCAAGGACCTTGGCGGAGAGGCGATTCACCTGCCGGGTGAACCCGGCAATCCCCTTGCCGAACATGATGGTCATCCGGGGTGAGGGCCGGGTTCGAAATACCGGCTCTTTACCCGGACGTGCGGCAGAGCCGGAGAACGTTGGCGATGATCTTCGCTCCCGCGCCTCCCTCCGCGGTGAGGATCGACTCGGGGTGGAACTGCACCGCGAAGCGGCGCCGCTCCACGTCCTCGATCGCCATCACCGCGCCGTCGGGGGTGAGCGCGGTGGTGGTGAAACCGGCGACACCCGGCCGCTTGGCGTGGACCGAGTGGTAGCGCGCGGCGGTGAACTCCTCGGGGAGCCCGTCGAGCAGGGCGCTGTCGCCCAGCCGCCGGACCCGGCCACGCTTGCCGTGCTCGGGGTGGGACAGCAACTCCAGCGTGCCGCCCGCCTGCTCCACCATGCCCTGCAGTCCGAGGCAGACGCCGAACACCGGCAGGTCGCGCTCGTAGAGGGCGTCGATCAGGGCCGGGAGCCCGAAGTCGGAGGGCCAGCCGGGGCCCGGCGACAGCACCACCAGGGACGGCGCGATCTCGTCGATCATCGTGACGGGGAAGCCGTGCCGGAGCGTGACGACCTCGGCGCCCTGCTGGCGGAAGTAGTCGGCGAGGGTGTTGACGAAGGAGTCCTCGTGGTCGACGAGCAGGACCTTCATCCCGCTTCCCGGCGGCGCCGCGACCGCCTGGGGCTCGGCCTGCGCCTGCGGGCCCACGCCGACCGCCGCCAGAGCACCCAGCAGGGCGCTGGCCTTGAGCTCGGTCTCCCGCTCCTCGGAGGCGGGGTCGGAGTCGAACAGCAGCGTGGCCCCGGCCCTGACGGTGGCGACCCCGCCGCGGATCTGCGCGGTGCGCAGGGTCAGGCCGGTGTTCATCGAGCCGTCGAAGCCGATGTAGCCGACCGCGCCGCCGTACCAGCGGCGGGTGGTGGCCTCGTGGTCCTCGATGAACTGCATGGCCCAGGTCTTGGGGGCCCCGGTGACGGTGACGGCCCACATATGGGTGAGGAAGGCGTCGAGCGCGTCGAACTCCGGCCGCAGCCTGCCCTCGATGTGGTCGACGGTGTGGATCAGCCTGGAGTACATCTCGATCTGGCGCCGCCCGATCACCCGGACCGTCCCCGGCACGCAGACGCGCGACTTGTCGTTGCGGTCCACGTCCGTGCACATGGTCAGCTCCGATTCCTCCTTGACGCTGGACAGGAGGGTACGGATCGCGTCGGCGTCCTCGACCGGGTTGCTGCCCCTGGCGATGGTGCCGGAGATGGGGCAGGTCTCGACGCGGTCGCCGCTGACCCGGACGTACATCTCCGGGGAGGCGCCGACCAGATGCTCGCCCTCGCCGAGGTTGAACAGGAACTCGTACGGTGCCGGATTGACCTGGCGCAGTTCCCGGTAGAAGGCCGCCGGGTCGGTGCAGGGCGCGTGGAAGACCTGACCGGGAACGACCTCGAACAGGTCGCCACGGACGAACTTCTCCTTGGCCGCGGCCACCACCTGGGCGTAGGAGCCCTTCTCCGGGTCGGCCGGGAGCTCGGGCGGCGCGGGGGGCAGCGGTACGACCTCCCCCTCGCGGGCGAGCCCGTGGGTGGAGAGGCCGTCCACCGTGAACTCGTAGCGGAACTCCTTGCTGGTCTCCCGCTTGCGGTCGATCACCATCACCCGGTCGGGCAGGTGCAGCACGAGGTCGCGCTGGTCGGCGCCCCGCGGCAGGACCTGCCTGATCGGCTCGAACTGGAAGGCCAGGTCGTAGCCGAAGGAGCCGTACAGGCCCAGGTGCTCGTCCTCGCCCTTGAACACGGCGATGACCTCGCGGATCGCGGTGAAGACCGTGGGACGGCGGCTGCGCATCTCCTCGGGGAGGATGTCCTCGGACTCCGCCACGTGCACCTCGACGAAATCGCCTGTCGGCTCCTCGACGGGCTTGCCCGCCGCCAGCAGGCAGGACACGACGGCGGGCAGCACCACCCTGCCGCGGGCGTTCAGCGCGCGGGCGGAGATCCTGCGTCCCCTGGCCACGATCTCCAGGCAGGGATCGACGTAGGCGAGGTGCCATCGGCTGTAGCGGCCGGGATACTCCATCCCGGAGGAGAGCACTCCACCACGGCGCTCGCCGAGCGTCGTGACGACGTCCTCAAGCACCGTCTCCGGCACGTCGGACGCGGTGACCTCGATCCCCACGCCGCCGGCGGTGGTATATCGGCTCGTCTCCACTGCGTTATCGCCCCTTTGATTTCCCTGATGCCCAGAGGGAGCGGACGCAGAGAAGGCCGCCTCCCTGGGCGGCCGTCTGTCTGCTCGCGAATGCGAAACCTGCGCCGCCTAGAAGCGGCGCCACCACCGAAGGGCAACCTGGTATCGCATGTCGCCACAGTACCGGCGACGACCGTGATCATGCAACGTGATCCGCGCTGTGCCCGTCCTCCGGTCGGGGAGCACCGCTTTCCCTCGTGCGGAACGGCCCCGTCCGGCGCCGGTTTCGGACGCGAGGTCGATCCGGTCTACGCCGGCGTGGTGGTTCGCGTCCGCGACGTACCGCCGGACTGCGCCGCCTGCTCCTGGTGATCTCGGGTGGGGGTCCTCGGCCCGCGTACTAGGGTCGGAGGATGCGCGCGGCCAGGTTGATGTCGTTGGTGCTGCTGCTCCAGGCTCGGGGGCGGATGACCGCGATGGAGCTCTCCCGGGAGCTGGAGATCTCCGAGCGGACCGTCCACCGTGACGTGCTCGCCCTGTCGGAGGCCGGCGTGCCGGTCTACGCCGACCGGGGGCGGGGCGGCGGCTACCGGCTGCTGGACGGGTACCGCACCCGCCTCACCGGGCTGGACCGCGCCGAGGCCGAGGCGCTGTTCCTGTCGGGCGTGCCCGAGGCGCTGCGGGAGATGGGACTGGGCGAGGTGGCCGCCACGGCGCGGCTGAAGGCCTCGGCCGCGCTCTCCCCCGGCCTGCGGGACGCCCCTGTGACCGCCGCGCAACGCTTCCACCTGGACGCCCCCGGCTGGTTCGCGAGCGAGCGGCCTCCCCCTACGGCGCTGGCACCGCTGGCCAGGGCCGTATGGGGCGACCACCCGGTCACCGCCCGCTACCGGCGCCCCGCCCGTTCCCATCCGACCGAACAGACCGGACAGACCGGAGGGGCCGAGGCCGCCCGGCGGCGCCTGGAGCCGTACGGGCTGGTGCTGAAGGCGGGGGTCTGGTACCTGGCGACCCGGTCGGCGATCTATCGGGTCGATCGTTTCGACGAGGTCGAGCTCCACCCCGCCCTGCGCTTCGAGCGGGACGGCGCCTTCGACCTGGCCGCGTTCTGGAGTGAGAAGTCGGCACGGTTCGCGAACTCCCTGCTCACCATGGACGTCACCGTGAGGCTCAGCCCCGCCGCCCTTCGCCTGCTCCCCGTCATCGCCGACCGGGCGGCCCTCGACGACGCGCTGGCCTCCGTCGGCGAGCCCGACGAGCAGGGGTGGGTCACGCTCCGGCTGCCCGTCGAGTCGCTGGAGGTCGCCTACGACCAGGTCCTCCGTTTCGGCCCGGAGGCCGAGGTCCTCGACCCGCCCGACCTACGTGCCCGCGTCGCCGGCGCCGCCGCCCGCATGCATGACCTGTACGGCTCCCCGGGCGGCGGCGGGTCAGCCGGGTGACCGCTCCCGGCGCCGGTCAGCGGTAGCCGGTGGCGTCGGCGGGCCTGCCCTTGCTCTCGACCTCCTCGATATAGCGCCAGGCGTCGGGCCTGCTGCCGTCGAGGTCGGTGAAGCCGTACACCTGGGCGAGCCGCCCGCTGGAGACGGACTGCCCCGACCAGCGCATCCTGTCCTCGTCGGCGGCGAGGGCGACGACCGCGCGCCCGGTGTAGGAGGGCGACTCGGAGATCACGAAATGCGGCTGCTTCGCCGTGGCGTCCCGCCAGTTCTCCTCGGTGACGCCGAAGTTCTCCAGCATGCTCTCCGAGCGGAGCCAGCCGGGGGTCAGCGAGACCGCGCAACAGCCGTGCGGGCGCAGTTCGTGCGCCTGGGTGAAGGCCAGACGGTTCACCGAGAGCTTGGCCAGGTCGTAGAAGGCCGAGAGCCGGTAGTTGGCCAGGTTGTACTCCAGGGTGCCGTCGGTCACCTCGACCACCAGGCCGCCGGGGTTCTCGATCAGCAGCGGCAGGGCGTGATGGCTGGTGATCAGGTGGGTGTCGATCGCCAGCCGGAGGATGCGCAGGCCGTCGTCGAGCGAGTGTTCCCAGACGGGGACGTTCCACTCCGTCAGCGGGTCGGCGCCCCAGATGTCGTTGACGAGGAGGTCGAGCCTTCCCCGCTCACGCCGGATCCGCTCCACCAGGGCGCGCACCGCCTCCGGCTCCAGGTGGTCCACCTCGACCGCGATGCCCTGCCCGCCGGCGCGGGTCACGCGCTCGGCCGTCTCCTCGACGGTCTCCGGCCGGTTCATCTCCGAGCGTCGCCGCCGCGTGCTCCTGCCCGTGCAGTAGACCGTGGCGCCCGCGGCGCCCAACTCCACCGCGATCCCCCGGCCGGTTCCTCTCGTCGCCCCGGCGACCAGGGCGACCTTTCCTTCCAGCGTGCTGTTCATGGGACGAGCCTGGCGCGAAAAAAGGACATCCTCTGTCATGTTCTCGCCGCCCACCGTAGGAGATCGTCAGCCGGTGACCAGCGCCTCCTCCGGCCTGCCCCGCCGAACCCGGCGGGCTCCGGGAACAGCCGCGTCCCTCGACCTCCGGCACCAGGCCCTGGTCGGAGCCGGACGGCATGCCCGATGTCCTGACCGTCAGCGCGGGCCGCGGGCGGGGCCGGTGCTGCCGCGCGGGATCAGGGTGGCGGGGCGGTCCTCCACCGAGAGGGCGGCGGGTTCTCCGGCGATCAGTGCGAGCAGCTGACGGGCGGCACAGGCTCCGTAGGCGGGGATGTCCCGGGTGAGCGCGGTCAGCGGCGGGCGCACGACCTGCGAGAGCGGGGAGTCGTCCCAGGCGACGATAGACAGGTCGGCCGGAACGTCCAGAACCATCTCCTGTGCCACCGACAACCCGGCGACGGCCATTATGTCGTTGTCGTAGACGATGGCGGTGGGCCGCCGGGGCGAGCTGAGCAGCCGCCGGGTCATCCTGGCCCCCTCCTCACCGGTGTAGTCGGTGTGCACGATCAGATGCTCGACGCGCCCCGGGCCCGCGTCCTGGCACGCCTGCACGAAGGCCTGGTCGCGCAGCGTGGTGTGCACGAGCCTGGGCAGCCCCGCGACCCTGGCGATGCTCCGGTGCCCCAGCGCCACCAGATACTCCACGGTCTCCCTGATGGCCAGGCCGTCGTCCGACCAGACCGTGCTCAACGGACCTGCCTGCGAGGGGTGTCCGATCACCACGACCGGCATGTTCAGTGACCGCATCGCCTCCACCCGGGCGTCGCCGAGGTGCAGGTCCACCAGAAAGGCGCCGTCGACCCGCCCCTCCCCCCACCAGCGCCGGTACACCTCGATCTCCTGCGTGTGGTCGGCGACCACCTGCAGCATCAGCGCGTAGGACCGGTCCGCGAGCTCGGTCTCGATACCACTGATCAGCTCCATGAAGAACGGTTCCATGCCCAGGGTGCGGGCCGGGCGGAACAGCGCGAGGCCGATAGTGCGGGCGCGGGCACCGTTGAGGGCGCGCGCCGCGCTGTTGGGCTGCCAGCCGAGCTCCTTGGAGATCGCGAGAATGTTGGCGCGGGTGGCCTCCGAGACCCCTGGCTGCCCGTTGAGCGCGTAGGAGACGGCGCCCTTGGACACGCCGGCACGACGAGCGATGTCAGCGATCGTCGGACGTTTCACAGTTCCCCCTGATGAACCGGTTCTTATCGGCCAAGGATAGCGGGTCGGCTCACCGGGGAGAGGAAGGGCACGCTCCTGCCCCTCACTCCGGCAAGACGGGTCAACCCTCTGCTGCCAGCGGGTTCCATGAGCGAACCGGAGCCGAGGGATCGAGAGGCGGCACGCCGGCAACGCGGCGTTGACACCGCCGCCGCCTCGCACGTAACTTCCGAGTAACTTACTCGGTTCACCTCATAGGCTTCAACATTCAGGACCGCCCGCGGACAGAGCCGCCAAATCATGGGTCAACGTCGTCCAGTTTTTAAGTTAACCGATTAATGGAAGTCGGCACCCGTACGTAAAGAGCCGGTCGGCGCACACCCCCATCCGCGCCTTGGCCCCCTCCGGCGCGGGCGGGGCACCACACGCCGCCCACCTGCCCTCACCCTCCTGTGATAAGTAATGAATTACTCGAAGAAGCGAGGAGAACATGGCGGACAACAGCGAGTTCGAGCTACGCGGGATCAACCATCTCGCACTGGTGTGCTCGGACATGAAGCAGACGATCGACTTCTACTCCGGCGTCCTGGGCATGCCCCTGATCAAGACGATCGAGCTGCCGATGGGATGGGGACAGCACTTCTTCTTCGACTGTGGCGGGGGCAACGCGCTGGCGTTCTTCTGGTTCCCCGACGCCCCCGAGGGGATTCCCGGCGTCTCGGCGCCGAAGAACCTGCCGGACCGGGGCGAGATGCTCTCCGCGGTCGGCTCGATGAACCACATCGCCCTCGACGTCGCCCCGGACAGGATAGAGGAGTACCGCGACAAGCTCCTCGCCAAGGGCGTGGACGTCGGGGTGATCCTCAACCACGACGACAGCGAGTTCGGCGTGGCGCCCACCATGGGAGAGGGCGTGTTCGTCAGGTCGATCTACTTCAAGGATCCAGACGGCATCCTGGTGGAGTTCGCCGCCTGGACCAGGGAACTGGGCCTGCCCACCGACGTCCGGCACGAGCCGAGAACCGCCGCGGAAAGGACCGTGTGATGCCGCGCCTGCGCCAGGTCCCCCGCGCGGAGGCCACGGACCCGCTGACGCTCTTCTTCTACGACCGGCTGTTCGGCCCGGACAGGGACCCGGTGGCCGAACCGGGAACCGCGACCGGCTCCCCCGGCGACTGGTGGACCGTCTTCGCACTGGACCCGGTCATCCTGCGGCACTGCGTGAAGGGCTTCCAGCTGTACCGGGAGAGCAAGATCGACCCGGTGCTGCGCGAGCTCGGCCAGTCGCGGGCCGGCTGGGCCCGGGGCAGCCAGTTCGTCTTCTCACAGCACTGCAAGCAGATGCGGGCACTGGGGGTGCCGGAGGAGAAGGTCCAGGCGGTCGCGCACTGGCAGGTCAGCCCGCACTTCAACGAGCTGGAGCGGGCCGTGCTGGCCTACACCGACGGCCTGGTGCTCGACGGCGGCCGGGTGCACGACGAGATATTCGCGGTCCTGAAGGCGCACCTGCCGGACGAGCAGATCCTGGAGCTGACCTACATCACCTGCCTCTACGAAATGCACGCGACCATGTCAAGGGCACTCCGCCTGGAGTTCGACGACCGGCCGGAACCCGTCGTCGAAGCGGAGGCTCCCCAGGGGTACGGCACCCGTGACATCGCCGACGACATCGCCGGGCCGGGCTGACCTACCGTTCGTCGCGCCAACCGTTCCACTCGGCGCTCCGTGCCCCGAAAGGAAGGTCCAGGTAATTACGCTGCCGGTCAACCGATGGGGATGATCCTGCTCGGGCGTCCCCTCTCCAGCCACAGGAGACCGCGTTGACCACACCGAACGGGGACCGGAGCGATCGCAGCCCGTGGAACTGGCTGCTCATCGTGCCGATCATCCTACCTTTGCTTCCATTTCTCTACAATTCCGATGAACCCCGGCTTTTCGGCTTTCCGCTCTTCTACTGGCTCCAGCTCGCCTTCATCGCGGTCGGCGTGACCTGCACCTCGATCGTCTACCAGATGACCAAGCGGCGGTGACCGGATGGACGCGCACCTGACCGAGATCGTCATCTTCACCGTACTGTTCCTGCTCGTCAGCGGCATGGGGTTCGTGGCGGCGCGCTGGCGCCGCCCGGACAGCCTGGCCAGCCTCGACGAGTGGGGCCTGGGCGGCCGCAGCTTCGGCTCGTGGGTCACCTGGTTCCTGGTCGGCGGCGACCTCTACACCGCCTACACCTTCGTGGCCGTGCCCGCTCTGCTCTGGGGCGCGGGCGCGACGGGCTTCTTCGCGGTGCCCTACACGATCGTGGTCTACCCGATCGTCTTCCTGGTGCTGGTCCGCCTCTGGTCGGTCTCGCACGTGCACGGCTTCGTGACGCCCGCCGACTTCGTCCGGGCCAGGTTCGGCTCGCCCACGCTGGCGCTGCTGGTCGCGATCACCGGCATCGTCGCGACGATGCCCTACATCGCGCTCCAGCTCGTCGGCATCGAGGCGGTGCTGAAGTCGATGGGCGTGACCGGCCACCTGCCGATCATCATCGCGTTCGCGATCCTGGCCGCGTACACCTACCAGTCGGGCCTGCGCGCCCCGGCGCTGATCGCGTTCGTCAAGGACACGCTGATCTACATCGTGATCCTGGTCGCGATCATCGCGATCCCCGCCCAGCTGGAGGGCGGCTGGTCAGGGATCTTCGACGCCGCCCAGGCCAAGTTCGACGCCAGTCCCGCACCCGGCGACGGCATCCTGCTCAACGCCGGCAACCAGCTGCAGTACGTCACGCTGGCCCTGGGGTCGGCGCTCGCGCTCTTCCTCTACCCGCACAGCATCACCGGCGTGCTCGCCTCCAGGAACCGCGGCGTGATCAAGCGGAACATGTCCGCGCTCCCGGCCTACAGCCTGCTGCTCGGCCTGATCGCGCTGCTCGGCTTCATGGCCATCGCGGCCGGGGTCAAGCCCATCGGCACGGACAACAACACGATCGTGCCGCAGCTGTTCGACCGGATGTTCCCCGACTGGTTCACCGGCGTCGCCTACGCCGCGATCGGCATCGGCGCACTGGTCCCCGCCGCGATCATGTCCATCGCCGCGGCGAACCTGTTCACCCGCAACATCTACAAGGAGTACCTGAAGCCGAACGCCACCGACGCCGACGAGGCCCGGGTCTCCAAGATCACCTCGCTGCTCGTCAAGGTCGGCGCGGTGCTGTGCATCCTGTTCCTGGACACCGGCTTCTCCATCGACCTGCAACTCATCGGCGGCGTCATCATCCTGCAGACGCTCCCTTCCGTGGCACTCGGCCTCTACACCCGCTGGTTCCACCGCGGTGGCCTGATCTCCGGGTGGGTGGCCGGCATGGGAGCCGGGATGCTCCTGCTCTACAACATCGGCAACCCGGTCACCGGCAAGCTGCACTTCGCCGGCTCTGCGTTCCCGCTGGAGAAGCTGGGCCTCGACACCAAGATGACGGTCTACGCGGGCATCGTCGCACTGGCGGTCAACCTGGCCGTCGCCGCGCTCGGCACGGTCGTCGCGCGTGCCACCAAGGTGGCCGAGGGTGATGACGCCACCCTGCCAGACCACTACCTCGCCGACGAGGGCGATCCCAGGATCAAGGATCTGGACCTCACCGCCCACTGACGTCCCCACGCCGAGCGCGGGGGGAGAGCCGGTCAGGCCCTCCCCCCGCGCCCGCGTCATCCGCCGGCCGGGGCGCGAAGCTGCGCGATCAGCGCCTCCGCGTCTCGGACGAGCACGGCGCGCACCGCGGCGTCGGTCACCTTGCGCGGGTCGCGGGCGTGTTTCACGAACTGCTCCAGGGACTTGACGGCGTTCTTCGCCTTGCCCCTGTCCGCGTGCTTCCTGGCCTCCTTGAGCCGGTCGTTCAGCGAGTCGCCCTTCACCAGGCCCGCCGCCTTGAAACCGTCGAGGAGCTTCTGAAGATCGGCGAAGGAGGTCGTGACCTCGAACGCGACGGTCTGTTTCGTGACGTGGCCCGCCTTGTCCTTCGCGGTGACGGTCAGCGTGTTCGCACCGAGCGCCAGCCGCCACAGGTCGACCGGCTTGCCGGAGGTGACCTGCAGGTCACCGATGGCCGCCGTCACGCTCGCCACCCCCGAGGTCGCGTCCGACGCCGAGAAGACGGGGGTGAGGGACGCGGAGTCACCGTACTCACCGGCCTCCACCCCGCTCACGGACAGGACCGGGGCACCCTTGTCGATCCGCACCGTGACCCTGCCGACCTGCGAGACGTTGCCCGCGTTGTCGGTCGCCCGGTAGAACACCTCGACGGCACCCTCGGCACTCAGCGTGACCGGGTTGTTGGCGTTCGACCACGTGGTACCACCGTTGAGCGAGTACTGCCGGCTCGCCACCGTGCCGTTGTCGGTCGCGGTGACCGTCAGCGTGACGTTGCCGGTGTACCAGCCGTTCTCTCCGCCCGGCCGGGCGGGGGCGAGCGTGGCCGACACGGCCGGGGGCGTCTCGTCCCCGACCCCGACCCCCTGGAAGGTGAACCCGTCGACCTCCACGCCGCCGGTCGAGGTGACGTAGAGCTTCCCGCTACCGGTCGGGGCATCGGTGAACACGGTGTCCACGTTCTGCCAGCCCGCCCCGGCGGGCACGGTCGCGGTGGCGAACGGGTCCGCCGTCGCCGAGTCCCACCGCAGGGACAGCGTTCCCGCACCGGAGGCGCGGGTCCGCACGCCGGTGATGCCGGCGAAGTTCACCGGGTCGTACGCGATCCAGTCCCCGGCGTCGAACGACGTGATCTTCGCCAGGCCGGACGCGCTCTCGTCCTCCACCCTCGTGACACCGCTGCTCGCGTCCGCGTGCTCGGCCTGCAGTTGCCTGGGATTGAGGATGAGCGTGGCGTCGCCGAGCGCGCCGGGGATGTCACCGGCACCGTTGTCCCGGTAGCTCACCACCACGACGCCGAAGATGTTCTCGGTCTCGCCGTGCTCGGGGGCGTCGGCCGGCGTCGGCCAGGCGCCGGAGCATCCCGTGCCGAGGGTCTCCGGATGCGCGTGCACGTCGTGGCCGAGCCCGAAGGTCCACTGCACCCGGCTGCACACGGGGTTGTCCCCGTCCTCCTTGTCGGAGACCTTGACCTGGAAGGGCACCGCGTCGCCCCAGTCGAAGAAGGCACCGTCGCCCGGCATCTGAATGGTCACCTCGGGCGCGGTGTTGCCCACGGTTATCTCGGTCGAGGTGAGCCCGAACCTGCCCTGCTCATCGGTCACGCGAAGCCGGGCGGCGTACTGCCCGAGCACGGTGTAGGTGTGCGAGGCCGTGACGCCGGTGGCGTCGAAGGTCCCGTTGCCGTCGAAGTCCCACTCGTAGCGCAGCGGGCCCGGCTCGGTGTCGGTCGACGACGCCGCGCTGAAGTCGACGGTGAGGGGCGCGGTACTGCTCGACGACGGCTTGGCGGCGATCTTCGCCTGCGGGGTCTTGTTCCCCTCGGCGTAGTCGATGCGGTACAGGCCCGCGTCGGGGTTGGCGCGGAAGAAGCCGTCGCCGTAGTCGAGCACGTACAGCGACCCGTCGGGGCCGAACTCGATGTCCATCGGGCTGTCGGTGATCGGCATCGCCGCCGCGGTCAGCGCGCCGTTGGGCAGGAAGTGTTCGAGCTTGGTCACCGGCCTGTCCGGCGCCGTCACGGTGAACGCCGCGAGATAGTCCTGCGAGAACTCGGCGAAGAAGAACTTCTTGTCCCAGTACTCGGGGAACTTCGTCGTCGACGGGTTCGCCGCGTCGTAGTGGTAGACGGGGCCGCCCATCGGCCCCTGCCCGCCCGCCGCCTCGAAGTCGGTGAGCCCGGCCCACTCCGCCGGCTGGTGAGTGTTGTTGTCGCCGTAGTAGAGGTCCGCCGGGGTCGCGGGAGGCAGCGTGTCCAGCCCGGTGTTCCATCGCGAGGTGTTCGCCGGTCCGGCCGCGCAGTCGAACCACGCGCGCGGCGTCGAGGTCGCGAAGTTCCAGTCGTTGTAGTTGAAGTTGTCGCCGGTGCAGTACGGCCAGCCGCTGTTCATCGGCTTGTCGATGGGGGTGACGTTCCACTCGACGTAGCCCAGGGGGCCCCGGGCGGGATCGGGTGCTCCGGCGTCGGGGCCGTAGTCACCCCACGACACCGTGCCGGTCACGTCGTCGACGTCCATGCGGAAGGCGTTCCGCACACCCGTCACGAAGATCTCAGGACGGGTCTTGGCCGTTCCCGGCGGGAACAGGTTGCCGGCCGGGACCGTGTAGGAGCCGTCCTCCTGCACGGTGATCCGCAGGATCTTGCCGCGCAGGTCGTTGCTGTTGCCCGCGCCGCGCCGCGCGTCGAGCCCCGGATTCATCCCGGGGGCGTCGTTGTTGGGCGCCATGCCGTTGGCCCCGGGCGTGCCCGCGGGGGTGTTGTCACCGGTGACGAGATAGAGGTTGCCCTCGGCGTCCCAGTCCATGTCGCCCGCGACGTGGCAGCACTGCCCGCGCTGCGTCTCGATCCTGATGATGACCTGCTCGGTGGAGAGGTCCAGGGCGTCACCGGTCCATTTGAACCGGGACAGCTGGTTGTAGCCCCTCCACTGGTTCCAGTACGACTCGTCCGCGCCCGCGGGCAGCGAGTTGGGCGCCGACCCGGTGGGGGTCGTCTCCGGGTACGGCGCCGTCATCGTCTTCGGCGCGTAGTAGACGTAGACCCACTTGTTCCGGGCGAAGCCGGGGTCGATCGCGATCGTCTGGAGACCGTCCTCGGAGTTCGCGTAGACGGGGATCGTGTTGATGACCTTGGTGATGCCGGTGTCACCGTCGGTCAGGCGGATGTCACCGTTGCGGGCGGTGTGCAGGACCCTCCTGTCCGGGAGGACCGCCATGTCGATCGGCTCGCCGACGTTCTTGGTCAGCGTGATCTTCTCGTAGTTCGACCAGTGCGTGGCGGCTTCATGGGCGTGTGCGGGCGCGGGCACGGCGACCAGCACCACCGAGGGGAACAACAGAGCGGCGAGTGCCCTGCCGACCATCGTGCGGGTACGCTTCAATTTCCTGAGCCTCTTCTTCAGGGGGGTGTCAGGACAGGGCGGACCGCCACTCGCGCCGCGGCAACGGCAGCGATCACGTGGCGGTCCGCCGAACTTCTCGGGTTCTTCGAGCGGAGCGTCAGTGGCGACCGCGGCGCAGGGCGGCCATGTTCTTGTAGCTGAGATCGGCGTACTGCAGCGAGCGGCCCGGCTCCGCCGTTCCTCCGGGCGCGTTGTCCTGCTCGTACATCGGGTTGTGGCGCTTCTCTATGTCCAGCTTGGAGAAGAAGGCGCTGTAGTCGATGTCCCCGGTGCCGAACGGCACCATGTCGTAGCCGTTGGCGGTGGCCTCGTTGGCCTTGCCGTCCTTGGCGTGGAACAGCGGGAAGCGCTTCTCGTTCTGCCGCACGAGCTTCAGGGGGTCGAAGATGTCGGTCCTGGCGGAGCCGTCGCGCGCGGTGTAGGTGCGGTGCTTGAACCGGGCCACGTGCGCCCAGAAGATGTCCATCTCGAGATAGACGTGCCTGCGGCTGGTGATCTTGAGGAAGTACTCCAGCTTCCGGACGCCCGACGAGCGGGTGGGCCGGCCCAGCTCGTCGAGCGGACCCTCGTCGAGCAGGAAGCCGTACGCCGCGTCGTGGTTGTGCGTGTACAACTTGAGACCGGCGGCCGAGGCGATCGAGCCGAGGCCGTTCCATTTCTGTGCGGCGACGTCCCAGTCCGCCTTGTAGGCGCTGTTGGTCGGGTCGCCGCCGGTGCCCACGTGTTCCATGCCGAGGATGTTGGCGATCTCCAGGGTCCGCTTGAAGCGATCGAGGTCGGCCTCGGTGAGCGGCCAGGAGCCGGGGATGAAACCGTGGTTGCCCTGTGCCTTGAGCCCGTTGTCGTCGAGCCACCGGCGCAGCAGCCGGGCGCCCTCGACGGTCTCCAGATCGGCTCCGCCCTCGGCGTTCGCGTGCTGGCGGTAGCCCGCGAACTCCACCTGCTTGTAGCCGATCCGCGATAGCTCCTCGAACACGCGCCGGAAGCCGGCGGGCAGGTTCGTCGCCGGATCACGGGAGATCACGTCGCGGACGGTGTAGAGGATGATGCCCCGCTTGGCCTCCGGCACCAGCACGTTCTTGTCGCCGTGACCATGGCCGCGCTCCTGCTCGTCGCCGGGGGACGCGTACGCGGCCGACGCGAGCGGGCCGACCGCCGACATGGCGGCCACCGCGGTGATTCCCGTCGTGGCCGCGAGGAACTGGCGGCGGTTCAGCCCGAGCCTGCGGCGCAACGCGCCGGCGACCTCGTCGATCTCTTCTTCGTGTGCGCTCATCTTTTCCTACTTCCGTGTGGGTGGACGGAGCCCCGTGATCCCCGATGCCTCGACCGAGTGGCCACCGACCCCTTTCCGCCGCAGGTCCGACGGCGTCGCCCGGCAGGTCGCCTCCTCGCGGGGACCTGCCGTGGATGCCGCCGACCGACTCACTTCGCTCTCTCCATGCCGTGCAGAGAACTTGGCGTGGAAGTTACGCGTCTTTTACCCATTTAGGAAGCACTTTTGTCGTGATCACTTGAACTTTCTGTCGCCTACGACCAAAGTCGCCCTAGCGCACAATCTTGATCACCAGGTCCCGAACAGCCCCACCCCAGGGAGTCTTCCCAGGTAGACCTGGATGGACGCCCTCCGGAAGGCCGAACCAGGCTCCGGCTCACAGGAACCCGAGCAGGTTGATCCGGTAGGCGCCCACGGCTATTCACCTCCACGACACGCGGATCGACCTGCGACGAGCGTCGCACGACCCGGTCGGACGAGGGTTTTGGTTGAAAGCCTCACGACTTTCGCCCATAATCGGCAGAAGCCTCGGTCCGCCCCGCCGGCAAGGTACCTTGCC
>NZ_JBFAOJ010000093.1:0-35919 GCF_040675205.1 Streptosporangium sp. NPDC049644
CAACGCCGCGCACTGCGAATCGCCGGACACCATCGACACCTTGACCCGGGGCTCGCTGGAACGGCACTACCGGGTCAACGCCATCGCCCCAGCGCCTTGGGGATGCTCACCCCATCGAGTACGAGATGCTCTACCCGAACGCCCAGCTGGCATGAGAGTCAACCAAGCCAACTCCACCGAACTCGGGATACATCAGGTTCAGCGCCACCGACGCAAGGTCGCTCATGGCGCGGCGGCTTTCCCGCATGGCGTCGACCTGCTTCCACAAGATGGCGTCGACGACGTCCGGGGCGACCATATTGCTACCGAGATTTCGTCAGTCACCGCCGTCGCCCCCATCTCCGCCAAAGCCGCCCCCGCCCCCGCCGAAGTCGCCGCCGGCCCCGTCGTGGTGGCTGCTGGAACCGCTTGATGAGCTGGAACCGCCCAATGAATTCCACAGGAGCCGCAGAAACCAGAACGCCCCGGCTGCCAGCCATATCCACCCCAACGGGGTTGATATCACCATAGATACCGCTACATCTACGAGGAAGCGAAAAATATCAATGAGTTCGATGTCGTTCACAGCCCCACCTTCCTGAGCCAGAAGGCCCGGACTGGCATGCTGGCATAGCCGATGGCTAGGGCGGTTCCATTTGGCCCCTTTGGACGGCTTGATCTGGGACCACTTGACGATCATCGGAAAATCGGGGTAACGGCTTGATCTGGCTCCACCCCGGTCGGCCGGAAGGGGGTCCCATGCACCCGCGCGCATGGACACGCAGGCAGCCCTAACCGGCCCCTACCCCGGCATGGACCGGCGACCCGGGCACCCCCGGGGTCAAGGAACAGCGGGACAGTCGTTGGCGGTGAGAAAGATCTTGTTTCTCGTTGTGGCGGTGAGCTGGTCGAATGCGAAAGGGCCAGGCGGTCAGAGCCCACTGAAGTGAGGGCGCGGCTCCGGAAGACACCGCCCCGACGCCCTACACAGTCTTCCGCGACCTGCGACGCAGCGGTTTACCGCCAATGACCGTCCCGCTGTTCCTCAACCCCGTGATCTCGACGGCGCCCGTCGCGGTGTAGCGGATAGGAGGCCACCAGTCAGTGAATTAGTACGCCTAGCCAGTGCGTCTTTGTGCGATGAGCCAGAGACGAGGTTCCCCCATAGTGATGTTCCGGGGGGTCCGGCCCGACACAGTTTCGGGGCCTGGGCCGACACATCATCGAGGGGAACCAGCGAATGTTCAGCACCAACACGGGTCGTCGCACGCGCAAAAGCGCGGGTATGATCCTGGGATTCGTCACCGTCCTGTTCACCGGCGCCGTGGCGCTGGCCGGACCGGCGTCGGCGGCCACCGTCACCGCGCAACTCGACAGCGGCAGGATCCTCGTCAACGGCAGCCCGGCCGACGACGGGATCGAGATCACGCTCAACGCGGCGGGCACCGTGGTGACCGTCAGCAATACGCTCGGCTCGGTCGCGGCCGGTTTTGGATGCACGCAGTCGGGGGGCGAGGCAAAGTGCCCAACCGGCGGGATCGATCGCGTCGAGGTGTTCGCGGGGGACGGCATCGACGCGATCCGCAACAACACGAACCTGCCGAGCACGCTCTCCGGCGACAACGGCGTCGACACCGTCAACGGCGGCTCCGGCGCCGACAACCTGTTCGGCGGTTTCGGTGACGACACGCTCAACGGCCGTGGGGGCAACGACCGTCTGATCGGCAGCATCGGCACCGACACGCTCAACGGCGGCGCCGACACCGACCGCTGCGACGGCGAAATCGAGACCAACTGCGAGCTGTAGGCGCCCACACGACCGCCCCCCGCCGGACAGACCGGTGGGGGGCGAGTTCCCGCAAGTTGCCCCCGGCGAAATCGGGGCAAAACGGACGGCTTCCGCCCGGCTCGGCGACCGGGCCCGGCGGGCAGAAGGTGATGCATGGGGGCAGACCAAGTAAGCCGGAAAAGGGCAATAGCGGTCGGCACACAGGACAGAACAGGAACTCTGTCCGGTTTCCCACCGTGATCGTCGCAGGTCAAAGTCCTGATGACAGCGTGTACGCCAATGCGGCCACGGACCCTGCCTCGCTGCCCCCGGCCGAAACCGAGCTCTGACCGCTCGACACACAAACCCTGCGTGACCTGGGACAACGGCTCCGGAATGTACTTCATTGCAGCACTCTTACCGACAGGCCAAGTTGTTCGGACTTACCTTGCAACTTCGGTGGCGACCGCTTCCCGTGGACCCGGGGTTCAGAGTGATTGGGAACGGAATCCGGCGTTAACGGGGGCTGGGCTGGCCAGCAACTTTTCTGTTTTCCTCGCGCTCGTACGCGAGGCCGTTGCTCTGATGGAACAGGGCCATGCGGTGTTCCAGCTGACCGCTTCGGGCGAAGCTAGTGGTCCGGCGAAATGCGGTAAACCGACACGTGGGAACGTGACTCGGCGGTGAACTCGGCTCCGGCCCAGTCGGCATGTCTGGTCTCCAGCTCGAACCCGGCCAACTGAGCCATGAGGTCGAGTTCGGCCGGCCAGATGTAGCGGTGCGGGCTACGAAACAGCTGAGCCTGTTTGCTCTCGTCGAACCTGAAGTGGTGCGATACGACGTGCTGACGCAGAATGTCGTAGGTGTCCAAGCCGATGTAGCCGGGCTCGCAATGCCAGACCGTGGCCTGCTGACCCGGTGGGAGCTTGCGCAGCTCAGGTACCCAGAGCTCGATCACGAACCGGCCGCCGGGGGTGAGATGGCGGGCGGCGTTGCGGAAGCACGCGACCTGCTCGGCTTGGGTGAGCAGGTTGGAGATCGTGTTGAAGACGAGGTAGACCAGTGTGTACTTCCCCGGGGCGACGGCGGTCGCCATGTCGCCGACGATCACCGAGATCGTCGCTTCGTCCACCTTCGTCCGCAGCTGGTCGATCATCGCGGGTGACAATTCGATGCCGGTGACGGGTACCCCCCGCTCGGCGAGCGGCACGGCCACGCGGCCGGTTCCAAGGGCGAACTCGAGCACCTGTCCGTCGCCCGCGAGCTCTGCGAGGCGGTCCACGGCTGGCTCTAAGACCTCGGGCGCGAACATGCCCTCGCCAGGTGTGTCATAGCGCTGGGCGGCATCGATATCCCAGATCTCCTCCTGTTGCATGCCGCCAACGATGACCGTGGGGGTACGCGTTGTCCACCGATTTTGTGCCCCTACGGTCGTAAACGCGTTCATGTCGCCGACTGTGTGCGCACTGCGCTGACCAGCACGGTCATCGTTGACGCCGGATCCGTTCCCAATCACTCCGATCCCTGACCCGGCGGCGAAGTGCGGCCAGGCAGTTCGTCCCTCGATGTCTGGCTGGTTCGCAAGGTTGGTTCGGACTCCGCAAGATCACTCGCAAGGTAAGTCCGGAACTCGCAATTACCGCCGGAGACCCCGACTGGCCTCCGGGGAGGATCGGACCGGATTTTGGCGGGAGGGCTGAAGCGGTGATGAGCTACTGAGTCAGCGGGCCGGCCACAACTTCACGCTGTTGTCACGGCTGCCGGTGGCGAGGAGTTTGCCGTCCGGGCTGAAGGCCACCGAGTAGACCTCGCCGGTGTGGCCGGTGTGGCCGGTGAGGGTGGCGATGGTGTCGCGACTGGCCACGTCCCACAACCGCACCGTGTCGTCGCCGCTGCCGGTGGCGAGGGTTGTGCCGTCCGGGCTGAACGCCACCGAGGAGACAACGCTGGTGTGGCCGGTGAGGGTGGCGCTCGGTGCGAGGTTGACGGCGATCGGTGTGGGGTCGGGGGTGCTCGGTGTGGGGTCGGAGGCGTTTGGTGTGGGGTCGGGGGTGCAGGCGACCATGGTCGGCACGCCGATGGCGGCCAGGGCGCCGAGCCCGCCCAGGAGCAGGGTCCGGCGAGATAGTGAGCGGCGCTGCCGCGGCGGGGTCGTAGGCACACCCGTAGATGTAGAAGAGCAGGCATGAGACTGACTTGAGGGCCTCTGCAACACCCCCTGCCCGCCGGGGTCGAGCGGCTCGCCGGAGGTGAACGGTTCCGGAGGGCCCCCACTCGGGTCGGCGTCACCAGGGGCAAAGTAGCTCTGTGTAATCGCTGTTCAGGTAGCCGGTGGGCAGATGGCCAGCTCCACCGCCGGAAAAAGTAACGGAGTGTTGCGTCTCAAGTTCGCCACGTCGTGATCACGGCTCTGGCATACCGGTCGGTAGCCGAATGGTTACAAACCATGTTTCTCCTGACCTTCAGCGAGATCGGGGAGAAACAGGGGGGCAGACCAAGTAAGCCGGAAAGGGCTAATGCTGCCGAACGGTCAAAGGAACGACGTAACGACGCTGACGCCCATTGCCAGTAGGCCCCCCCCGGTGAGCGAGTAGCCGAGGCCGCGCCTGACCCGGCTCGACAGCCAGCTACCGGCGGTCGCCGGGACGAGCCCAAGGAACAGCAGCCCGGTCCCGATGTCCAACAGCGCCGCCAGTGCGCCGCGAGCGCCCGCGTATCCCGCCTGGCCGTCGGCGATCCGGGCCGGGTAGACCTCGCCGACCGTGCCCCAGGAGAAGGCACGGACCGTCACGTGTTCGCCTGTGGAGGCGTACACGAAGTCGCCGTCACAGCGCCGGCGGGAGAACTTGGCGGTGCTTTGGTCGGTGCACTCCAGGATCGTCAGGGTCCCGGGGATGCCGATCAGGCCAGTGCCGATGCCGACCTCTTTGATCGCGGGCGGCGTCTCCATGACGTTCCACACGCCTGCGATCACCACGGCGACCACAAGGTAGAAGATCTTGAGGAACTTCTGCGTGCGCTCCTCCTGCTGCTGGTGGTGGGCGTCCTGCTGGCGGGCGCGGAAGGAACGGCGACGATTGGGGCGTGGGCTCATACGCCCAATCGTCGCCTTGGCTCCTTGTGACTGACTGAGAGGCCAATGAAGGGAAAGTTCTCATCCGCCGGGATGCCTGCACGGTGACCACCGTCGCCTCTAGGCGCTAGAAGGCAGGTCAGGGACGAGATGAGGCTCTAGGGGACCCTCTAGGGAGGCAGACCAAGTAAGCCGGAAAGGGGCAACGGCGGTCGGCACACAGAACAGAACATCAGCTCTGTCCGGTTCCCGAGACGGTGTCTGACCAGGTCAGCGCAGTGAAACCGCTGCGGGAACCAATCCGGCCCCACGCCGGGCACGGCTATCCACAGCCGAAATCTCGACTTCCGCCTCTACCGCCCGACCAGCCCTATTAGCCCTTTCCGGCTTACTTGGTCTGCCCCCCAACTCAGGGGTTCTGCGGCGCTTCGTCGAAAATGGTGCCTTCATCTCGCGAGGAGCTGGAGGGCTTCGGTGACGAGGAGGGCTTCGGCGAGGACCTGCGCTGAGGTTGGCTGACGGGCCCGGTGGTCCTGGTGATGTACACGGTCTTCGTCACGGTCGGTCGAGGTCGCGGCGGGCGAGTCTTGAAGACCGTCCGCGCGGCGGTCACGGTGACCCTGGGCTGCGCCTTGGACGCCTGGTCTTTGGACTGCTCGTTCTTGCCGTTCATCACGCCGGTCACGTAGGCGGCAAAGACCACGCCGAGCGTGGTCATCAACGCGACCAGTACCGACGTCATCGATACCACGATGGTCTGTTTCAGGCCGACTTTAGCGGTGACGTGCGCGGCCTCGACGAGCGGGTCCACCGCCGGCGGGGGCGGGGCTGGCGCCGTACTGGCCGTCGCTTGTGCAGCCTCGACCTGTGGTTTCGGCTGCCGTGACCGCTTCTGACGCGGCCTGCGTAACGCCTCTGATTGCTTCGCCATCACGACGCGGCACCCTACAGCGATATCCACCTTCCGGCCGGAAATGTTCGGTGATCCGCATATCGCTCAAGGGCTTGTTACATGGGGGCTTTCGGTAACCGTGTCGACCAGTTCGCCACGAGGTGCCGGCACCTTCACCGGATTCTTTCGGCAACCGCCCCGGAGGGCATGGGCGTCCCGGGCCGGGACCGGCCGCAGAGCCGCAGCCCGGCCCGTGAACGCCGGCGGCCCGCCAGGGGCGGGCCGCCTTGAAACCGTGGAGAAAGTTCTCATCCGGTGCGGTGGCCAACATGCCCTCTAGGCGCTAGAGCGCAGGTCAGAGCACGGATCGGCCTCTAGGGGTGCCTCTAGGTCTAGCGGGGCCGGCCTCTAGACCTAGAGGGTGTCTCAGTCCAGGGTGTCTCAGTCCCAGTCCGGCGGCTGCTCGCCGGTGGCGTCGGCGGTCCGGCAGACCTCTCCGCAGTAGTCGACGCCGGACCCGGTGGTCGGCGCCGAGCAGATGATGCACTCCGGTGCTGCGGCGGTCGACGTCGTCGGCGACCTCATCGCGCCTCCCGGGTCAGCAGGGCCAGCCAGGCCGGGTCGTGGCCGGTGGCGATGAAGTCGGCGATCTCCCCAGGGGCCAGGCCCTCGTTCAGCCCGGCGGTGATCTCCGGGTCGGCGCCGCAGACCTCGCAGGTGCGGATGTGGCCGGCCATCGCGGCGACCTGGGCGGCGGTGTAGGTCATCGGGGACTCCAGTTCATACAAGATGCATGGGTACGGACTATCGGACTGCGGTCGGTACGGTTCAGCCGTCGCGTCAGCGCCGGCGCTGCTCGGCCCACCGATGCCGAACGTCGGCCACCAGCTCGGCGACCGCGGTGTCCCGGGTGGCCGGGTGACTGCCGCGGCCCTTGCCGCTCAGGTGGTAGACGGCGGCGCCGCCGCGGTGACGGGCCTCCCATCCCGACCGGGTGCCGCGGGCCGACAGGTGCGGCCGGACGGTGCCGAGCAGGTCGCCGGCGACGACGACCCAGGAGGCCCCGTCGACATCGCCGGTGGCGACGAGCTGGACGGCGGCGAGCTCGGCGTCGCTGTACCAGCGGCGGCGTTTGGCCGGGTCGCCGTAGCGCTCCCAGGGCGAGGGCGTGGTCTCGGCCGGTGGAGCGGGCACGGCGGCCGGTGCGGCGGCGGGGCCGGGCGCGTCGTCGACCACGTCGGGGACAGATGTCTCCAGCGTCTCCGGCTTCGTGGCGGGCTCCTTCGGGGCGGGTGCGTCGACCGCCTGCACGGGGAGCGGGGCGGGCGGCTGGCCGTCGACCGCGCCGACGGCCGTGGCCGGGTCGGCCTCGACGCCGTGGCGTTGCAGCCACTTGAGGGCGGTGGCGGGCTTCATCGCGGCGCGCTCGCCCAGCAGGCGGCCCAGCAGCCGCTGTTGGACGCCCGCGCCTCGCAGGCGCCGGGCCACCGTCAGCAGTTCGGCCTCCAGTTCGCTTTCCCGTGCCCGTACCTGACCGAGCGCGGTCGCCAGTTCCTCGAATCGCGTCATCGACGCGCCTACCGAATCCATGTCCTCAGTGTGAAGACATATGTCCTCACTGTAAAGACGTATGCCCGCAAAGAGCGAGGGCCGCCCCAACTCCCGGGAATAGGCATTCCCACAAGTTGACCCCCACGAAATCGGGGCAAAGCGGACGGATTGGGATCACGCTCGTGTCCCCTCGATCGATCACCGGACTCCGCAACGCCGGGGTGACCACCATCTGCGTCGGCGTTCTCGCCGTCACCCTGATCGTCTTGAGACAGACCCAGTTACTGGGCTTGTTCTCCAAGTCTTTGAGACGCATCACCTCAACGCCGGTGGAGCCCGAGGTGGCGGCCATCGTCATCCTCTGCGGGGCCGGTGTCGTGGCGCTGGGGATCGCGATGGTGGTGGCGGCCACGGTGCTCCGGGCACGCGCCGCGCAGGCCGGAGCCGAGTCAGAGGCGGGGCCGGAAAGGAAGGAGGATCAGCCGGTCGGCGACCAAGGCTGAACCCGCGAGGGGCGGTGCCGGTCTCACGCACCTGCGCGTAGGGGCGTCGCGAAAGTCGCGAAACGCTGCTACCCGTTCACCGGGCTCACGCCGTCGGCGGGCCGCTCGGCGCGGGCAGGCGGAAGGCGGTGGGGTGGCCGGAGTGCGCCAGAAGGACACCGCGGCTCAGGCACGTTGTCCGCTTTTGACCAGGAAGGGGTGATGGCCTGCGGGGGTGGCGTGGCGCGGCGTGTTTCTGGTGTACTCCGCTCACCCGCCATCGGCGGCCACCGGTCATGGAAGAGAAGGGCAAGGAGTGCATGAAGGATGGGCAGCTCCATATCGCGGCCACCACCGATGTGCTGGCCGACATCGCCGCGGGCCTTCCGCACGGCACCCCCGTCCTCTTCGGCATCGAGGAAGTCGAGCCGGGCCACGTCCCCCGCGATATGCGCAGCCGGGCGGTGGTGGCGTGGCTGGAGCACCGGCCGTTGAACGCGGCAGGAACGCTGGCCGGCCCAGGCGAACCCATCGCTACCGGCGAGATGGATGAGGAGGGCTGGCGGCCATGGCTGTGCGCGCCGGTCCTGATGTTGAGATCACGCAAGCTCACTACCCCCGGCCAGATCGGACCGGTCGCGCACCCCGCCGACCCGTGCCGGCGACGCGCAGGCGCCAGCGCTCTCATCGGGCTCAGGAACGAGGCGGGCCCGTATCTGATGGAACTACTGCAGGCCGTGGCCGAGCTGCAGCGCGAAGTCGCCACCCTCGCTGTCGAAGAGCGACGGAGTCTGCATCCGGCCGCCCAGCGGCACCTGGACAGCCTGAGCGACGCGCTGGAGCACGCCAAGTCTATCGCCGACCACGCCACTCGCTTCGGCTCGGTCTGTGAACTGCTCCGCACGGGCTCCCCCGAGAAGTGGATCGAGGAGCTGCTCGACGACGGACAGCCCTGCGATCAAGACGACCTGTACCAGATGTGGGTCGCGCTGCCGGACATGGCGTGGTGGGAGCCGACGTGCCGGGTTCACGCCACCATCGTCCGCGAGAAAATCCCGGGAGCGCAGTGGACGCCCTTCTGATTCTCCCGGACCGCCACAATCCGGTTCGCTCCAGTCCCGGGTGACTGACTCCCGAGAAGGAGAGTTCTCCGGAGTTGACCCTGGCGAAATCGGGGCAAAACGGACCGGTGTTCCCGGACCTCGCGCACCCGCGTAGAGGTGTCCCGGATGTCCCGGAACGCGTCGGACGCCGGCGGCCGTCATCGGCTCAGCGCAGCGCCCGGAGGGACCGGACCGCGATCAGGTGCCCTGATTGCCTATCTTGCTGACGCGCCGCAGGTCAGCGCGGACCCGCCGGGCGGCCTCCAATCTCCTCGCGCGCCTGCGCGTAGGCGATGGATGCGGGCGCTCATCTGGGCGGAGCTGCGCCCGGTGAGCATCTCGACCTCGATCGCCTCCAGGAGCCGTTCCCGCTCGGCCTCGCTCATCCGCTGCTGCCACTCCAGCGGGATCAGCGCCATCACACCTACGGACCCCACGGGCCGGGCCCGATGGATCCCCTCGCCGGGCGCGTCGACGGCCCCCGACTCCTCGATGCCCGCGTGTTCGGCCGTCACGGCGGGGCACTCCTGGGCGTCAGCCGCGCCACCCGCCTCCCCGGCCGCGACGTCGTCGACGGCCTCGGGCATCTCGTTCGGGGGCTGATTCGGCCTCTCGGCGTCAGCCGCGCCGCCCGCGCCCGCTACGGCGAGATCAGCGCCTACGGCGAGAGGAAGACCTGGCTCTACTGATGTTGGCTCACCCTGAAGCTGGCTCTCTTTATGCACTGCCGGATTCTGCGGGGGGTCCACTGCCGGATTCTGTCCGGCGGTGACCGTCTTACGGCCCGGGGGCGGCGCCTCGATCCGGCGGCCGTCGCGGGCGTAGCGGACGGCCTGGGCGGCGGCTACGGCCGGGTCGGTGATCGGCCGAACGATCAGGCGTCCGCCCCGGCGTGCGGTCACCTCGACCAGCCCGGCCGCCTCCAGCTCGGCCACGCGCCGGGCGCCGGTGTCGGAGGATCGGGCACCGATCAGGCCCGCCAGGTAGGTCGTGGTCACGCCCCGGTGCTTCGCCTTGGGACCGCCGTCCAACAGGCCGGTTCGGCTGGTCATCTCCTCGGCCATCCGCACCAGCAGCCACCAGGCGTCCGGGCGGATGCACCCGGACGGGGGCCGGGCCGGCGCCTTGTCACCGGGGCTATGAGCGACCTGAACACGCTGCCCCCACCAGGCCGGGACCTCCATATGGGCGGCCCGAGTCTCCTGAGGCCGACCGACGGCGTAATGCGGCACCCGCCGATGCCCCTGGTGGCTGCCGCGCGCCAGCCACCCAGCGGTGATGAGACGGCGCCGGGCATCGTCGACCGCGCTGGCGCGCTTCTCCTTCTTGGCCTTGGTCGGCTCCATGCCCAGCTTCTCGGCCACCCACCCACGTGAGGCGCGGGCCGGGCCACGCACCGCTCCCCGGCCGGACATCAACGACTCATACAGGCACCACAGGTAGCGATCCAGGCCATGACCACCCGGGATCGCAGCCGGGTCCAACAGCGCATGCGGCACCCGCCAACACGCCTTTGTGAGTGTCGACGTGGACGTATGCGGCTTTTCCGGCGGCGCCCCATTCGTGTTCTCACACGACTGCGTTACCGTAGAGGCGAGATGAGCCACGTGCTGTTTTTCTCGTGGTGAGGGCTCAACCCGAAAAGTTTGCCGACCTGGCGGGTTGAGCTGGTTGACCGGCGGTTCTGGTGCCTCTGCTGTGCAGGCTCCAGGGCCGCCGGTTTGCTGTCTGAGGCTGAGATCGTAGCCAGCGACCCATGACTACATCTGGATCACCGCCACCGTCGCGTCATCGGACTTTTTAAATCGAGGCCACTTCGTTCCCTCGGGATCCTGGTTTTCGATCCTGCGGACGTAGCTGATGAGCCCTCGCGGGCCGTGCCAGGGTGGAGATCATCGCGTTGTAGAGCCTGGCGTGATACCAGTGCTGGCGGCCCAGCTCACCCTCGCGCAGCTGGGCGGCGAGTTCGGCCAGCTGCGCCAGCCACTGCTGCGCCGTCGCCGGGACGGCCGACCCCTCGCCCGGCCCGGCGCTCTCGCGGGGCGCGGGGACGAAGCGGGTCTGCACGACGGTCTGGCGGATCACCTCGCGCACCGGCCCGGTCCGCACGGTGCCGGCGGCGATGTCGCGCTGCAGCCGGGCCTCGGCCGAGCGCACCTCCCAGGCCCGGTTACGGCACGACTTGGAGCAGTAGGAGGGCGGGCGACCGCGCCCGGAGTAGGCCACGAACACGCCGCACCAGCCGCACGAGCGGCCCTCCAGGCGCTCATCGACGCGCATGTGCAGACGCCTGCGCAGCGCTGGAGCCGGTAACGGGTCGGGCTCGGCGGACATCCGCTCCCCCTCTTTTTGTCCCGGACGCATCGGCACCGAAGGTGTCGATGCCTAATGACTTCCGAAGGGGCTCGCGAGTCCTGGATCCGGCTCTCCTGATCGATGTCTATGTACCTATCGGAGCGTGGCTCCCCTGCAGGCCGTACGTGATCTGGTGAGCCACCCAGCAGGTGGTGGCCGGCGGGGACCGAGTGAACGCCTTTGTTGATACCGGACCGTGAGTCCTCTGCTAAGGCTGTGCGCCTCGGCCCCTCTCGGTCACCACCCACCGGTTGCATTCGCCCGCGATGATCGTGACGTGAGCCAGCTGCAGGAGACACCGCTCCCATCACCAGGGCCGTCCGAGCCCTTGCGCAGAGCGCGGGCCTGCGGCCGGCTGGGGCCACGAACCGCTAATCGGATGTCAAGCCGCCTGAGCTCTCTCATTAGGGCGTGGCGTGCCCCGCACGGCTCACCTGGGCCAACAACGGATGAAGGAGGCGCCGATGACGGTGACATGCGGAATCGACTGGAGCGAGAAGCACCACGACGTCGCCCTGGTCAACGAGACCGGCACGCTGGTGGCCAAGCAGCGCATCAGCGACGACGCCAACGGCTGGCGGGTCCTGGTCGAGTTGCTGGCCGAGCACGGTGACCACCCCGACGACCTGATCCCGGTGGCGATCGAGACCAGCCGCGGCCTGCTGGTCTCCTGCCTGCGCGCCACCGGCCGCATGGTGTATGCGATCAATCCGCTGGCCGTGGCCCGCTACCGGGAACGCCACACCGTCGCCCGGTCCAAGTCCGACCACGCCGACGCCATGACGCTGGCCAACATCCTGCGCGTCGACGCCGCCCACCACCGGCCCCTGCCCAAGGATTCCGAGTTGGTCCAGGCGATCGCCGTGCTGGCCCGCGCCCAGCAGGACGCGGTCTGGAACCGCCAGCAGCTGGCCAACCAGCTGCGCTCGCTGCTACGCGAGTACTTCCCCGCGGCGCTGAAGGCCTTCCACGTCAAGAACATCGGCCTGACCTCTCGCGAAGCCCGCACCGTCCTCCAAGCGGCGCCCACCCCGGGCGCGGCCGCCAAACTCACCGCCCGCCGGCTACACGCCCTGCTACGCGGCTCAGGTCGCCAGCGCAACATCGAGACCTGGACCGACCGGCTGCAGGCGATCTTCCGCGAAGAGCAGCTGCGTCAGCTCCCGCTCGTCGAAGACGCCCTGGGTCGTCAGGTACAGGCCTTGTTGCTGCAGCTGGAGGCGGCCTGCCGTGCCGCCGACGACCTCGCCGAGGCCACCGCCGAGACCTTCGGCCGGCACCCGGACGCCGCCGTCATCACCAGCTTTCCGGGCCTGGCCGACCTGACCGGCGCCCGGGTGCTCGCCGAACTCGGCGATGACCGCAGCCGCTTCGCCGACGCCCGCGCGCTCAAGGCCTACGCCGGATCGGCGCCCATCACCCGCGCCTCGGGCAAGAGCTTGGTCGTCCACCACCGCAAAGTGAAGAACCAGCGCCTGGCCGCCGTCGGCTATGTGTGGTCCTTCGCCTCCCTACGAGCGCCAGGCCCCAGAGCCCACTACGACCACCGACGCGCCGAAGGCGACCGGCACTCCAGCGCGCTACGCAACACCTTCAACCGGATGCTCGGATGCCTGTATCACTGCCTGCAAAACAACAAGACCTACAACGAGCTCGTGGCCTTCTCGCCACGCCTGGGATCGGCATGTCCTAACTCGGCGAAGAACCGTGCGGCCTGAGCCTTTTCCACTCCGCGATCAAGGACGCGCCAGCCTGACGGAGAGAAAGCAAGGTGCTTGGTGCAGCTTGTCGTAGGCGGCCTCGTCGATCTCTAGCAGGTCGGGTACCGGTCGCGGCTCGATGAGCCGCTCCAAGACGAACCCAGCGGACAGCAGCTCACCCAGGAACGTCTCCAAGGGCATGCGCTGGAAACAGATGGAGAACGGGCTGCCTTTGAGAGAAAGTTCGACCCAGTCGTCGGCGTAGTACGAGCCGCCGAAGTGGCGCCAGTCGGCCGCCGGATGGGTCGTCGAGACCAGCAGCCACCCACCGGGCCGCAGCACACGACGCAACTCACCTAGCAGTTGCGTGCGACGGGTGAGGTGGTGGAACACCAGCGCGCACACCGCCCCATCGAACGACGCGTCATCGGCGAAGCCCAGCGGCTCCTCCAGATCATGCAGTCGCAACTCAGCCCGCTCACCCACCCGTGCCCGCGCGTGCTCCAGCAGCGTGGCGCTGCCATCAACGCCGACTACCTTCGCGCCACGTGCCAGCAGGTCGGCCGCGTAGTGTCCGGCTCCGCAGCCAACGTCAAGGATCCTCGCGCCGGCGATGTCACCGGCGAGTTCCAGCATCGCGGGCCGATCGGTGTAGGCGTTGTAGGGGCTGATGCCGGCGTGCTCGGCGAAGTAGTCACCGAGCGCGTCGTGGTAGGCGTTCTTCGGAGGCATCGGCACATCATGACGGCGACAATCATCCATCCGCGAACGGATTTCAGCGCAAGGAACAAGACGAGATGAGAGGAGAGTCCGAGATCCGGCATCGACGCGACTTGACGGCTTAGGCAGATCGGATGTCTTAGCACTGTGAGGTGTGACGGTTCGTTCTTTCTGATGGATCTTCAGTCTGAACTGTCTGGTCTGTCGCTGTGATCTCCTTGTCGTTCTCTCGTGGGTGTTCGTGCTCTCTGCGTCTTCTCGTCGTCTTCTCCTTCGTGGTGTTGATCTCCTGTGATCGTGGGTCGCGCCACTCCTCGGAGGCGGCCCCCGCGCCGTCGCCGGACGGGGCTCCTCGTCCTCCTGGCCCTCCTCGCCGACGCCGGCGACGGAGGGGCCGATCCGCCCCCGGATCGGTAACTCCGGTTTATCTACCAACTTGCTCCGCGGATCGCGGCGGGTTCAGCCCCGGTGAAGGTCTTCCGGTGGCCCGCCGGACCGGCGGCGCCGCGCGGGCCGATAAGTCCGACTTGTGTTCTAACTTGCTCCGGGGATCGCGGCCGGTAAGTCCGACCTTTCACACAACTTGCTCCGGGACGATCATGAGGAAAGTGCGGCACCGCGGCCGGTCTCGGTGAGGGTGCGGCGTCCCCGGACGGGGGCTCCTCGTCCTCCTGGCCCTCGCGCCCCGATCCGCCCCACGGGCCGTAAGGCGGTCTTATCTACTAACTTGCGCCGCGAATCCCGGCGGGTTCAGCGTCCCCTGCTCTCCTCTCCCCGCCCGGTCCCCGTCTCGTCCCTTACGGCCCTTCGGCCGGCGCGCGGCCGACTGTCCAGTCCGCCGACCGAGCGCCAGCGAGGGAGCGGACTTGACCGGCGGCAAGCGCCGGCCACACTCGGGGCCGGGGCGAGACAGGCCCCGCCGCCCAGCTCCTCGCGCGCCCGCGCGTAGGGGCGTCGCGAAAGTCGCGAAACCCGGGGTCGAGGAACAGCGGGACAGTCGTTGGCGGTGAGAAAGATCTTGTTTCTCGTTGTGGCGGTGAGCTGGTCGAATGCGAAAGGGCCAGGCGGTCAGAGCCCACTGAAGTGAGGGCGCGGCTCCGGAAGACACCGCCCCGACGCCCTACACAGTCTTCCGCGACCTGCGACGCAGCGGTTTACCGCCAATGACCGTCCCGCTGTTCCTCAACCCCGATCTTCCACGGCAAGAAGGGCGAGCTCTACCAGCGCTACCACAAGGGCATGGGGGACCAGCTCGGCGCGCTCGGCTTGGTGCTCAACTGCGTCACGCTGTGGAACACCTTCCACATGGACCGGGCACTCGATCAGCTCAAGGCCGAGGGCTACCCTCTGGCCGGAGAAGACATCGCACGCCTGTCGCCCTTCGTCCGCCAGCACATCAACGTGATTGGTGGCGACCTGGAGCGTGCCGAGGAAGCGGGCGGCGGCGCCAGCCACGGTGGAGCGGTCACCGGCGGGACCGATGCCCGCCTCGCGTCGGGCGGCCGTCATCCATCCCACCCATACCCGGCGGGCTTGTTCTTCGGTTTGCCGGGCGCTGTCACGCCGCCGTAAGCCAGCCGAGTCGAAGATGGCCGCGCGGAGGCGAGGGCCGGTGGGCGTCGCTCCTACCGTCGGCCGCCGGTCCTGGAAATGTCAGCACTCGACGTTGAACTCGAGTTCGTCGTAGCGGTGCTCTGCGATCTGCTCCCGGGTCCCCGAGACGAGGGTGATGCAACCGTCCCCGAAGACCGCGCTCTCCGGGATGGAGAGGAACAGTGCCTTCCCGCGGTCTTCGACCGGGTTGTGAAAGGCGCGGGAGTAGCCGCCGAGCTGGAGGTCATATTTCCACCGGACGTCGGGAATCTCCCCTATCTCATCGATCAACTTGGTCACGAGGCAGGCCCGCTCGGCGTCGCCCTCGGCGTAGTCGGCCGCTTCCGCAACCTGGGACCAGTGGAGAGGGTCGGGCTTGGTGGTGCCCGGGACCGCGTAGAGCGGGAACGGCTCATGAGACTTCGACTGCGATTGTCGTTCGACGGTCTCAGTGCCTGCCGGGAGGTGGATGATGACGCCATCCTCCGGGTCGTCCGTGATCTCGGCGAGGATGACCAGGTGGCCGTCGGCGGGAAAGTCGATGTCGAGGACATCGGCAGGTAGGGCGGCGCAGTCGATGGTCACCACGTGCGACCGGTACGAGGGCACTTCCACGTCCTCGGGCAGATGGGGAAACCCAAGGGCCCGAGCGGCCGGCCGGGCATCCTTCTTCAGCTCTTGCGGCAGTTCGTCGTAGGGGCAGAGGTAGATGCAGGGGCGCAGGAGGCGGATGAACGCCTCGGTCACCGGATCGGGTACGGCAAGGGCCCGTCCAGCGTCGAGGACGGCTTCACGCACGCTCAAATTCATGGACGGCACAGTGCCATGCGTCACTGACATCCCCCTACGCCCCAGCCGGCCCTGATCGATGCGGCTCCGCGAGCGCACCCCGGCAGGGCTACGCCGGCCAAGGGCGTCTCCACCTGATCCGTCATGCGGCCTGGCCTCGGATGCCCTCGATCGCGATCTCCAGCAGCCGGTCCGCCTGCTCGTCGTCATCGTGCTGCTCGGCGGCCAGTGAGATGGCGTTGACGAGCGCGAGCAGGTCCTCGGCGCGGATCCCGGGGCGTACGGCGCCTGTCTGTTGTGCTCGCCGCAGGAGGTCGCGCGCCGCATCGGTGATCATCGCCTGGCAGCCTGCGTTCTGCTCCAACAGGTCGGCATCCCGGCTGTCTTGCAGCAGTGAGGCGGCCAGGCCGCGACTGGCGCACGCGTAGGTGTTGAGGTCGCCAAGCCAGGCCAGGAGCGCGGGGCCCGGCTCGTTCTCCTCGGCGCGTTGTGCCGCCATGGCGCAAAGGTCTTCGACGCGGTCGTGGAAGACGGCTTCGAGCAGGGTCCGGCGGGAGGGGAAGAGGCGGTGCAGCGTCGCCGATCCCGTCCCGGCTTGACGGGCGATCTCCTTCAGGGCGGCGCCGGCGCCGTCACGCGCGAAGACGTCCCGGGCCGCGCTGACGATGCGGTCGTAGTTGCGCTGGGCGTCCGCACGCAGGGGTCGTCGCCGGGCGGCGTGGGGCATGGCCTCCTCCAGGTTTTGACAAGTGGGCTGGCGCTCCGGTTAGAGTAGCCGAACCGTAAGTGGGCTGCGAGCCCACTTGCGGTCCGACGATGGGGAGAGATCATGCGCGCCGTCCAATACACCCGATTCGGCCCTCCCGAGGTGCTGCGCATCAACGACGTGCCCACGCCTCGGCCTGGGCCGGGAGAGGTGCTCGTCGAGGTCCGCGCCGCGAGCGTGGATGCCGGAGAACTCGCCTTCCGCGCAGGCAGACTGCGCGGCATCGCCCGAGCCCGCTTCCCCCGCGGCCTGGGGGGCGACTTCACCGGCCGCATCGCGGCCCTGGGCTCCGGCGTACACGCCTGGAGCGAGGGAGAGGAGGTGTGGGGGTTGATGCCGCACTTCGCCTTCGGCGCCATCGCCGACTACGTCACCGTCCCCGAACAGCGGCTCGCCCGGGCCCCCAAGAACCTGAGCCTGCTGGACGCCGCCGCCCTGCCCTCGTCGGGCACCACCGCCCTGACCGCCCTGACCGACAAGGCCGGCCTCACCAGCGGTGAACGGCTCCTGGTCCGCGGCGCCACAGGCGGCGTCGGCAGCATCGCCGTGCAACTGGGCAAGGCGCTCGGCGCCCACGTCACCGCGCTCGCCGGCGCACGCAATCTCGGCTGGGTCACCGAACTCGGCGCCGACGCGGCCCTGGACTACCGCACGACCCGGCCGCAGGACCTCGGTCATTACGATGTGATCCTCGACGTCGTGGGCACCGATCTCAGGGCCTACCAGGCCCGGCTCGATCGTCGTGGCCGCATGGTCGCGCTGGCCTTCGACCAGGACCGAATCCTGACCTCCATGGCCACCACGGGACTGCGAGCCGCCCTCTCGCCCCGGCGCATGAAACTCTTCAGCAACAACCCTTCCCCCGCGCGGATAGCCGAGCTCACCGCCTCCGCCGAGGCGGGCAGCGTCCGCCCTGTGATCGACGCCGTCTACCCGATCGGCGACGTCACAGAGGCTCACCGACGACTCGAAGCCGGCGGAGTCCGTGGGAAGCTCATCATCGACATGCAGCGCTGACCTGTGCGCGAAGCGGGCCGGCACTTCGGCGAATGAAGCCAAGGGTTGCTTCTGGCGGCCAAATGCATCGCAAGCGTGGCAGAGAGGTGACCCAAGACCCGCCTGGCAGCCCGCCGCCGCAGGCCGATGACAACGTGACGGTCAGCCAGAGCGGCATCCGCGCCACCATGTCGACGGTCGTGATGCTGAAGGAACCGCCTGAGCTTCCCTGAAGGCCGACGAACCCGTCAGCAGCCGCCGGAAGGACCGTGATGACGTCGACGCCGACCTGGAGCAGCGTCGAGATGCTGGTCCACCTCCGCTGCGGGTGCACGGTCCTGGGGCTGAACCTGGGCACCGTGCTCGGCTCCGCGGCTTCGTCAACGACCTCTTGGGCGGGGCTGTCCTGGTCGGGATCGCCGTCGCGGAAGACGGCGACGTCACCGCCGGTCGCTACGGCGTCTTCCGTTCCGGTGACCTTCAACCCCGGCTAACATGCCTTACGTGCCTGACAAGATCATCACGTCCTGACCTGCGTTGGAACTCGCGGCGCGGACGGGGGTGACCGCCGAGGAGGGCCGGCCTGACGCGGACACGCTCGTCGAGCGCGGCCTGATCCGCCGATCAGGGGACCGAAGGGTCCTGGAACTCACCCCCGAGGGCGAGCGGTTGGCGAGCCGCCTGGTGGAAGAGGCGCGCGGAGGGCTCGCACGGCTGATCGACGACTGGGGCCCGGCCGAGCATCCCGAACTCGGGGAACTGCTGGACAGGCTCCCCCGGGAGTTGCTCGGCTCGCCGGCCGACCGCCCGTCGGGGGACCGAACCTCTCGACGGCCGGGAACCTAGGACGCCGCGGGAGCCGGGCTGCTCGCCACCTTCGCCGGCTTGGCGTCGGACTTCGAGTCCGACTTCGACTCCGACGAGGTCGAGGAGCTCGACGACTCGGACGACTTCGACGAGCCGGCCGAGTCCGAGGAGCTCGACGAGCTCACCGTGCTGGACGAGGACGACCGGCTGTCGGTCCGGTAGAAGCCCGAACCCTTGAAGACGATGCCGACCGCGGAGAACACCTTGCGCAGGTCACCCGCGCAGCTCGGGCACTCGGTGAGAGCATCGTCGGAGAACTTCTGGACGATTTCGAACTGGTGGTTACAGGCACTGCAGGCGTACTGGTAGGTGGGCACGCGCTCCTCCTCGTGTGGTCCGCGCCGATTGGCACTCTAGTGGCGCGACTGCTAATGGTACGCAGCCGACAAGCTTAAACGCGAGTTGGAGTCTTCGCATTCCATAGGGAGATCTCGATCAGACGCCGCGCTCGCCGTACCAGCCCGCGAGTTTGCCCCTGCGGCTGATCGCCCGCATCCGGCGCTCGACGGTGTCCCGGCAGGCGGCGGTCGTCACGACCAGGAGCTGGTCCTCGACCCTGAGCCTGGTGGAGTCGGTGGGGACGAACGTCCGGCCCTCCCTGACGATCAGCGTCACCTGGGCGTCCCTGGGCAGCCGCAGCTCGAAGATCTCCACACCCTGCAGCTTGGACGTCGGCGGCACCCTGACCTGGAGCAGGTCGGCGTTGAGCTCCTCCAGCGGCGCCGACTCGACCTCCAGGTCGCGGGCCTCGTCGGGGGTGGACAGCCCGAGGAGTTTCGCCACGAACGGCAGGGTCGGCCCCTGCAGCAGCGTGTAGACGACGACGATCACGAAGACCTCGTTGAACACGAGCTTGGCCGTGCCGTTCTCGATGGAGGTGGCGGCCCAGGGGATGGTCGCGAGCACGATGGGCACCGCGCCGCGCAACCCGGCCCACGACAGGAACGCCTGTTCCCGCCAGCTGAGCCTGGCGATGCCCGTCAGACGGGTCACGAGGGCGGAAACCATGATCGACAGAGGGCGGGCGACCGCGACCAGGATCAGCCCGGCGACCAGGCCGGGCACGATCGCGGCCGGCATCTCCGAGGGGCTGACCAGTATCCCGAGCATGACGAACAGGCCGATCTGGGCCAGCCAGGCCACGCCCTCGGCGAAACCCCGCGAGGACGCGCGGTGCGGCATCCGGGAGTTGCCCATGACCAGCGTCGCGAGATAGATCGCCAGGAAGCCGCTGCCGTGCAGCAACACGGCTCCCGCGTAGGCGACGAACGCCAGGGCCAGCACCGCGATGGGATACAGGCCGGAGACGGGCAGCGCGATGCGGCGCAGCGCGTAGATGCCGAGCGGGGCGACCGCCAGGCCGACGGCCGCGCCCACCACCAGCTCGAAGAGCACGTCGAACAGCGCGGTCCCGAGGCTGGGCGAGGTGGCGGTGCTCAGCAGCATCACCGCGATCACCGTGGGCGCGTCGTTGAAACCCGACTCGGCCTCCAGGATGCCCGCGAGGCGCGGGGGCAGCGGCAGGCGGCGTAGCACGGAGAAGACGGCGGCGGCGTCGGTGGAGGCGAGGATCGCGCCGACCAGCAGCGCGGTCCGCCAGTCCAGGGCGAGGATCAGGTGCACCGAGACCGCGACGGCCGCGATGCTCACCCCCACGCCGACGGTGGCGAGCACCAGGGCGGTGGGAATGGCTCCCTTGACGTGGCTCCAGGTGGTGGTCAGGCCACCCTCGGCCAGGATGATCGCCAGCGCGATCAGGCCTATCTGCTGCGCGAGCTCCGGGTTCTCGAACTGCAGCCCGAGCCCGGACTCACCGAGGATCACCCCGAAGCCCAGGAAGAGCAGGAGGCTGGGCAGTCCGCTCCAGTGGGCGACACGTACGGCGACGATGGCCGCGATGACGACTCCGGCGCCGAGAAGCAGCCAGACGTCGACCCCCATCTGGTCCCCTCTCTGTCTCCGGGGACCATTGTGTCGCATTCGGAAGGGGCGTCACACACGCCCCACGCGCACAACGGGTCACGGCTCGGACGCACACCGGCCCGGGGCGGGCGGTGATTTCGCCCGCCGGTCGCGTGTTCGGACGCGGATTCCGGTGACTCACCGTGGTCGGGCCCGTGTTCCCGGCGCCGGTCGCGGAGGTCTCCCGGGCCGGCTCAGGTGCCCGTGGCGCCCGTCCTGAAGATCCCCTCGGGTGTCGCCGCGTAGCGGACCGCCACGTCGTGCGGCTCGGCGGGCACGTCGTCGAGCAACTCGCCCTCGTGCAGCAGGGCCACGGTCGGCACGTTCGGGCCGACCCTGGCCAGTGCCCGGTCGTAGGAGCCGCCGCCCCGCCCGAGCCGCACCCCGGTGGACCTGTCCACCGCCAGCGCGGGCACGATCACCAGTGCCGCGGTCCTGATCGCGTCGACGCCGCGCCGGGTGTCGACCGGTTCCATGATCCCGAAGCGGCCGGGGGCCAGGGTGTCCGGGCCGTCGTACACGGCCCAGTCGAGATCGTTGTCGTCGCGGAGCACGGGCAGGATCACGGTCGCGCCGTGCTTCCACAGGGCGAAGACCAGTCCGTGGGTCGCGGGCTCCGTCCCGGTCGACCAGTAGCATGCGACGAGCCCGGCCATCTGGACCCAGGGCCGGTCCAGCAGGGATTCCCTGATCTGGACGGAGGCCGCCTGGCGCCGCTCATCGGGGATCGCGGCCCGCGCCGCTTCGATAGTGGCACGCAGCCTCAGCTTGTCCACGGGTCCCTCCACTATGGTTTTGGTTATGGCCGACTTCGAAGCTGTGACGAAAGCCGTTGTCCCCGCGGCGGGTCTGGGCACCCGTTTTCTTCCGGCGACCAAGGCGACCCCCAAGGAGATGTTGCCGATCGTCGACAAGCCCGCGATCCAGTATGTCGTCGAGGAGGCGGTCTCCGCCGGACTGCTCGACGTCCTCATGGTCACCGGGAAGAACAAGCGTTCCATCGAGGACCACTTCGACCGGGCGGTCGAGCTTGAGGAGGCCCTGGAGGCCAAGGGCGACGACGAGCGCCTCTCCCAGGTGCGCGAGCCCGCGGACCTGGCCACCATCCACTACGTACGGCAGGGTACGCCGCGCGGCCTCGGCCACGCCGTCCTCTGCGCCAAGCAGCACGTGGGCGACAACCCCTTCGCGTGCCTGCTCGGTGACGACCTCATCGACTACCGCGACGAGCTGCTCAAGCGCATGATCGAGGTGCGCGGCACGCACGGTGGCAGCGTCATCGCGCTGATGGAGGTCCCCAGGGAACAGGTCTCCCTGTACGGCTGCGCCGCCATCGTGCCCACCGACGAGGAGGACGTGGTCAGGGTGACCGACCTGGTGGAGAAGCCGCCCGCGGACGAGGCCCCGTCCAACTGGGCGATCATCGGCCGGTACGTGATCGATCCGGCCGTCTTCGAGGTCCTGGAGAACACCCCGCCGGGACGCGGCAACGAGATCCAGCTCACCGACGCCCTGCGTACCCTCGCCGGGCGGGGCAACGACCAGGGTGGCCCGGTGCACGGGGTGCTGTTCCGAGGCCGCCGCTACGACACCGGCAACAAGCTCGACTACCTGCGGACGGTGGTGCAGTTCGCCGCCGACCGCCCCGACCTGGCGCCGGAGTTCCTGCCCTGGCTCAAGGAGTTCCTGGCCGCGCGATGAGCTTCATGAGATCGGTAGACGACCACCTTTCCGACATCCTGCGCACGGTCCGGGTCCTCGCCCCGCTGGAGGTGGAGCTGGAGCAGGCGCTGGGCACCACGCTGGCCGAGGAGGTCACGGCCCCGGTTCCGCTGCCGCCCTTCGACAACTCCGCGATGGACGGCTACGCCGTGCGGGCCGAGGACGTCGCCGACGCCCCGGTGACGCTCCCGGTGATCGACGACATCGCGGCGGGCGACGGCCGGGTGCAGGCCATCGGCCCCGGCATGGTCATGCGGATCATGACGGGGGCCCCGCTGCCCGCCGGGGCCGACGCGGTGATCCCGGTCGAGTGGACCGACGGCGGCACGGCGCAGGTGCTGATCAACCGTCCCGCGCCGCCGGGGAACGCCATCCGCAGGTCGGGGGAGGACGTGCGCGCCGGCGACGTCGTGCTGCCCGCGGGCACCCCGATCGGGCCCGCGCAGCTCGGGGTGCTGGCCGGGGTGGGCCGCCGCCGGGTGCTGGTGCGGCCCCGCCCGAGGGTGGTGGTGATATCCACCGGGGCCGAGCTGGTCGAGCCCGGCCTGCCCCTGGGCGACGGTCAGATCTGGGAGTCCAACAGCTTCGCCCTGATCGCCGCGGTCCGTGAGGCGGGTGGCGAGGGTTACCGGGCCGGGATCGTCGCCGACGACGCCGCGCGCTTCCTCGACCAGCTCGACGCGCAGCTGCTGCGGGCCGATCTGGTGATCACCAGCGGCGGTGTCTCGATGGGGGCGTACGAGCCGGTCAAGGAGGCCCTCGGGCCGCTCGGCACGGTCCGCTTCGATCGGGTCGCCATGCAGCCGGGCATGCCCCAGGGCTTCGGCGTGGTCGGCGAGGACCACATCCCGATCTTCACGCTGCCGGGCAACCCGGTGTCGTCGTTCGTGTCGTTCATGGTGTTCGTCCGGCCCGCGCTACGGAAGATGGGCGGGCTGGCCGCCGAGCCCACGCCGACCGTGCGGGCGATCACCACCGGGCCGCTCCGCTCGCCCGAGGGGAAGCGCTCCTACCTGCGCGGCGTGCTCGGTCCCGGCGGCACCGTCGACCCGGTGCGCAGGCAGGGGTCCCACCAGCTCGCCGCGCTGGCCGCGGCCAACGCGCTGATCGTGGTCCCCGAGGACGTCGTCGAGCTTCCCGAGGGAGCGAAGGTGGAGGTCATCCCGCTGTGACTGGATTCACACACATCGACGAGACCGGCGCGGCGCGCATGGTGGACGTCTCGGCCAAGGACGTCTCCGTCCGTACCGCGACCGCCACCGGCAGGGTGCTGCTCTCGGCCGAGGCCGTGGCGCTGCT
This sequence comes from Streptosporangium sp. NPDC049644, assembly GCF_040675205.1. Taxonomy (NCBI): domain Bacteria; kingdom Bacillati; phylum Actinomycetota; class Actinomycetes; order Streptosporangiales; family Streptosporangiaceae; genus Streptosporangium; species Streptosporangium sp. NPDC049644. Next base: position 23,618 of record NZ_JBFAOJ010000093.1, read on the forward strand.
GCGGTCGGGGGAGGTCCCCAAGGGCGACGCGATCGGCACCGCGCGGATCGCTGGGATCATGGGTGCCAAGCGGACCCCCGACCTGATCCCGCTCTGCCACCCCATCGCGCTGCACGGGGTCAAGGTCGAGCTGGACGTGGTCGACGACGGCGTGGAGATCACGGTACGGGTCAGGACCGCCGACCGTACCGGGGTCGAGATGGAGGCGCTGACCGCGGTCTCGGTCGCCGCGCTCGCCCTGATCGACATGGTCAAGGCGGTCGACCCGGCCGCCGTGATCACCGATGTCCGGGTCGAGGAGAAGACCGGTGGCAAGACGGGCGTCTGGACCAGGGGAACCTCGTGAGAGCTCTGGTGATCACCGCGTCCAACCGGGCCGCCGCCGGGACGTACCAGGACACGTCCGGGAAGCTGCTGGCCGGGCTGCTCGCCGAGGCCGGGTGCGAGGTGGAGGGGCCGAGGGTGGTTCCCGACGGCGAGCCGGTCGAGGCGGCGCTCCGCTCCGGGGTGGCCGAGGGGTACGACGTGATCGTCACCACCGGCGGCACCGGGCTGACCCCGGCCGACCTCACCCCGGAGATGACCCGGCGGGTGATCGACCGGGAGGTCCCCGGCATCGCCGAGGCCATCCGTCAGGTCAACTGGGAGAAGGTGCCCACCTCGATCCTGTCGCGCGGGCTCGCCGGGCAGGCGGGTGGCACGCTGATCGTCAACCTGCCGGGTTCCTCCGGAGGGGTACGCGACGGCATGGCCGTGCTGGCGCCCGTGCTCCGGCACGCCGTGGACCAGATCCGAGGGGGAGACCACCCGCGCTGACCCGTACCCTCGCGCGGGCCCCTCGCGGCCGCTGCCCCGGCTCCCATGGCACGGTGGGCGGTGTTGGGGGGATGATGGAGGGCGTGGATCGACTTCGTGGCTGGCCGGTGACCCTGACGGAAGGTCCGGTAGGACTTCGACCGCTGCGGCTGCGAGACGTACGCGTCTGGCGGGAGTCGCGGCTGCGCAACGCGAACTGGCTCCGTCCCTGGGAGCCGAGCAATCCCGAGACCCCCCTCTTCAAGACCGGCCTCGGCCCCTACATCTCGATGGCCGGGACCCTGCGCAGGGAGGCCCGGCAGGGCCTCGCACTACCGTGGGTGATCACCTACGAGGGTGCCTTCGCCGGGCAGCTCACCGTGGGCGCCATCGTCTGGGGCTCCGCCAGGTCGGCACAGATCGGTTACTGGGTGGACGGCGCGCTGGCCGGTCGCGGGATCGCCCCCACCGCGGTCGCGATGGCGGTCGACCACTGCTTCTTCACCACCGGGCTGCATCGCGTCGAGGCCAACATCCGCCCGGAAAATCACGCAAGCCGCAGAGTGGTTGAAAAGCTTGGTTTCAGGGAAGAGGGCATCAGACGTAGGCATCTACACATCGATGGTGCCTGGCGCGACCATATCTGTTACGCGCTCACGGTCGAAGACGCGCCGAGAGGGTTGCTGGTGCGGTGGCGGCGGGCCCGTGAGGCGGCCGCCCATGGCGGCACTCCGCACGAAGAGGTTTGAAGATCTCGCGACACACCGCATCGAATGCTCGTCAAATAGTGACACGCGGTCTTACGGTGCGTGACATGAGCACATCGAAGGCGCCGGGGGACCACCCGTGTCTTCGTGCTGCCCGGAGGTGGCCGTGAGCAGCGTCGTCCTGTATCTGGCCATTGTCATCATGTGGCTGTGCGTGCTCGTGCCCATGTGGCTGCGCCGCGACCGCAACACCCTCGCCGAGACGGCCAAGGACCCCGAGTCGTACGCCTACGACGAGGACTCCACCGAGACCCTGGTCGAGCCGCCGCACGCCTCCTCTCCGGAGTCCTCCTCGGGAGCCCTTTCCGCCACCGGGACCATGTCGGAGTTCCCGGCCGGCGATGACGCGTCGCCGGCGGCCGACCGGGAGACCCCGGCGGATGCCGAGGCCTCGCCCGCACGCCGGCCCAACCCGCGTAGGGCCGAGCGCCGTCGCGCCGAGCTCCGGCGCAGGGGGAGGCAGGTGGCCAAGCGCAGGCGGCTGACCTTCTGGTGCGTGCTGCTCCTGCTCGCCTCCGTGGTGACGGCCGCCGTCCGGATCATCCCCTGGTGGGGTGTGGCGCCCTCAGTGGTGCTTCTGGGGACCTATCTGGCCATCCTCCGGGTCACCGTGCAGATCGACGCCGAGCAGCGGAGAGCGGCCGCCAAGGCCCGCGCGGAACGTGCCAGACGCGCCCGCCGCCGCGCCGCCCTGCTGGAGGCCCAGCGCCCGGTGGCAGAGGTCATCGACCTGACCGCGCTCCGCGACGAACTCTTCGACCAGTACGCCGAGACCCCCCGCCGCGCGGTCGGCGACTGACGGTGGCACCGACGGTGGCTCTGGATGGCGCGAGTGCCCCTGGAAGTTTGCTAATCTAGTCCACGTCTTGGGGATGTAGCGCAGTCCGGTAGCGCACTTCGTTCGCATCGAAGGGGTCAGGGGTTCGAATCCCCTCATCTCCACCAGGTCAGAGGCCGTTTCCGATCAGTCGGGAACGGCCTTTTGCGTTGCTGAGTGACCAACTGGGTGACTACCTGCTGCGCTTGATCGCTGAGGTCAGTTCGGTGATCGCCATCACCACCGCCGTCAGAAGAAACGCCAGACCGAAAGACGCGACCATGATGACGAGCGACATCTCGGTGCCACCACCGCTCCCCGACGCAAGCGCCATCATGAAGCTGCCGCAAAGCAGGACCAGCCAGCCGAGGAGCAGCGGAACCAGATAGAGCATGCGGTGACCGTTCACGGTGTCCCTTCGAAAATCTCGACGTTAAAGGGCACCGATGATCCCGTACCGTTCACAGGTCTGGAAAGAGCTGATCCATGGCCTCAGCTCCTTCGAGAAGCACCGGGCGGAGCTGCTTGCGATAGACGGTCTCCGTCACCGAGGTGTTGCGTGGCCGACCAGGCGAGAGATGTTCTCCAGCGGGATTCCGGAGTCGGACAGTAATGAGACGAAGCTGTGGCGCATCTCCCGGGGCGTCCACTCCTTCTCGTTCAGGCCGGCCTTCTTGAGCACCGCCCGGAACGAGCGTCGGACATTGTGTGCATCGAGTTCCGTGCTGACCTTGGACGCGAACACAAGATCGTTGATCTGCCAGTTCACGCCCGCCGCCTTGCGGGCCACGTCCTGCCGCTCACGATGGAGCCTGAGCGCTTCCACACAGCGCCTCGGCATGGCCAGCGTTCGCCGGGACTTGCGGGTCCTGGTGTCACCACCTTCCCGGACTGAGCGCCAGACCATGATGGACGGCGGGGTGCCGTCAAGGTCGATGTGTGACCAGGTGAGCGCCCGCAGTTCCTCCGTACGAGCTCCGAGCAGCAGCGAGAGCACGAGGTAGGCATGCAGCCGCGGTCCCCTCGGACGCCTTGAGCACGGCTTCCGCCTGGTCGAGGGTGAGACCTGGACGGACGTCCCTCCTTTCCTCTGGGATCTCGCAGAGCAGCGCGACGTTCCGCTTCACCTTGTCCCGAGCCTGGGTGCGGGAGATGGCCCGGACGAGGATCGAGCGCAGTTCGCGGAGGGTTCGCGTGCTCAGCTCCTTCGCCTTGTCGGCCAGCCAGCGGTCAACGTCGTCCGCGGTGAGGTCGACGAGCTTCCGCGCGCCCAGGCCAGGGATGATGTGCTTGTTCGCGAGGATCGAGCACCTGTCCACCGTTGCAGCCCCCCGGCCACTGAGCCCGAACTCCGCGTCCCCGCGTACGCGCAGACGGTCGGCGGCCGCGCATCCCTGCGCAGCTCGTCCGGGAGGGCGACCTCGTGCGCGTCACGGTCGTGAACCGGGTACGGGACACCCATCCCTGGCACCTGCACGGTCACACGGTCCTGGTGCTGGCGCGCGACGGGACGGCCCCGTCCGGCAGCCCGCTGTGGCTGGACACCTTCGACGTGCGGCCCGGCGAGGTGTGGGAGGTGGCGTTCCGCGCGGCCAATCCCGGCGTGTGGATGAACCACTGCCACAACCTCGCGCACGCCGACCAGGGGATGGCCCTGCATCTGCGGTACGAGGGCGTGACATCCCCCTTCCACGGCGGGCACGGCGGCTAGCACCGCGTGGAAGTTTCACGGCGGGGCGGGGCGTCCCGCCGCCGGGCGGAAGTGGTCTTCGCAGGAGACGGGCGGGGACGGGCCGACACGGAAGGATCATGTTGCGGGCAACCGGTTGCCCGGATTTTGCGGCTATATAAGGATTCTCGCGTGACTGATCGCGCGCCCGCCGGGCCGGTGGAGATCACGGAGCCGGAACCGGCCGACGCGGAACCCGGCGCACGTCCCGGCGAGACTTCCAGCAAGACGACCGGCGAGTCAACCGGTGAGGTGGCCGGGCGGCGGTGGGTGCCCAGGTTCCTGACCGACCCCGGCGACCGGCTGGCCCTGCTCCTCTGGGCGCTGTCGCACGTCGGTGTGCTGATCTACGCCTATCTGGCCGGCCCTGGCCGGACCACCGACCCCTTCCTCAACCGGTTCACCCGCTGGGACGCCGAGAACTTCATCGCCATCGCCCAGTTCGGCTACGACGGCCCCCCGGGCATGCAGGACGCCGGGAAGCTGCCGGCGTTCTTCCCCGGCATGGCGATACTGATCAGGGTGATGCGGCCGGTCGTCGAGGACGGCCGGCTGGCCACGATGATCATCTCGCTGGTGGCCAGCGCGGTGCTCGCGGTGGCGCTGTCGCGGCTCGCGGAGACGTACGCGGCAGGCAGCGGCCGGTACGCGGTGGCGGCGCTGTTCCTCAGTCCGTTCGCCGTGTTCCTGTACTCCGGCTACTCGGAGGCGCTGTTCCTCGCCCTGGCCGTCTCGGCGTGGCTGCTCGCCAGGAACGGCCGCTGGGAGGACGCCGCGCTGTGCGCCACCGGAGCCGCCACGGTGCGCATCTCCGGCCTGTTCCTGGCCTTCGGGCTGCTCGTCATGTTCCTGGTGGCGGAGAACGGCCGCAAACGCCCGGGCGGGTGGCGCCTGCTGCCCTGGCTCGCGCTCCCCGGTGTGCCGCTCGTGCTGTACAGCGTCTACCAGTGGACCCGCACCGGCGACTGGCTGGCCTACAACTCGGTGCAGGACCGGTTCTGGGGCCGGCACGCCGTCTGGCCGTGGGAGGCGCTCGCCAACACCTGGAGCATGTCCGACGACGTCGCCTCGCTCACCACGTCCTACTACGAGGAGATCATCTCGGCCGCGGTGCTGCTGGTGCTGGCCGGTTGCCTCGCGGTACGGCGCAAGTGGCCGGAGTTCGCGTACATCACCCCCCAGGTGCTGTCCTTCCTCACCCTGTCGTCGTTCTACATGTCGATCGGCCGGGGGTCGCTGACCTGGTTCCCCCTGTGGATCGCCATCGGCGTCGCGGGGGTGCGAAGACCCTGGGTGTGGCTGGTGAGCATGGCCATCATGATCCCGGTCATGGCGATCAACACCGGGAACTTCACCACCGGCGCGTGGATCGGCTGACTCCGCCCGCGCCCGGCGGTCCACCGGCGGGCGTCAGGGCGGGCGCGGGGCGGCAGGTGCCGTCAGGGCCAGTGGGACGGGTCGCCGCCCGTCGGTGTATGGGCGGCCCCTCGCCTAACTGGGGAAGGAGGACGAGAGTCCGAGGTCCGGCAGTGCGGTGGAGTCGCTGCCTGCGGGACGCTGTGGGTGGTCCCGCCCCACGCCGTCCCCTTTCAGGACGGTTTCTCCCTCCAGGTCGGAGCGGGACCACGGACCCCACGGGTGAGTGCCTGCGCGCACCCGCTCGCGGAGGTCTGGCCCGACCGCCGCCGCCATGACAGGCACCGGCAGCCGGGGGATCGTAGGAGCTCGCCGTCCCCCTGGTGGACGCTCATGGGCATCTCATCTCGGGGTGCGTGCCGCTTGGTTGGGCTGGTCTCGCAGGTGGCTCGGTCTAGCTTCGGATCCAGGAGCCAGTCCAGGTAGACGATCCCGTCCAGCCCGAACCTCCGCTCAAGGTCGTGGCCGCAGTGGTCGCAGACCGCGTGAGGCGTGCCGAAATCGGAGCTCATGCCGACGCTCCCCGGAGGATCTCCTGCCCGGCGAGCTCGGTTGCCAGTTCCCGCGCGGTCCCGGCCTCCATGGTTCGCAGGAACGGGGACTCGGGGGCGGCTTGCTCCTCTGTCAATTCTTGGTGGTGGGTGCCTCTCCAGTAGCCGGCGGGACTGTGCCAGAAGCTCCAGGCGGGAAAGGCCTCGGTGAGGATCTCCAGCCACTCGGCGTCGTCGATCGGCAGACTCGGGTCAGGCAGCACGAGGGTCATACGGGTGCCACCTGTCGGACGTACAGCTCGGCCCACGACATGTGGTCGTCTCGGGTACTGCGAGATCCGTACCGGTCAGCGAGCGCGGACACCAACCGCCATACGTCCGGGTGCCTGGGAGTACACGGCTAGGGAGCGACCACCGGTGCGGAGGATTCCCCGCTCCTGGTATCGAGAGCGGAAGGCCGGCTCACCGTTCGCCGCCAGCATGCTTGAGCAGGCGATGGCCGGAAGCTGGGAGTACGAATCCGCCACGGTGCGCGCGTCGCCGGAAGTACGTGCGCGACTCGCTCTTGACGAGCCCGAGGATGACCGCGATGACGTCATGCACACCCGGTACGTCTTCCGGGCCGACGGTCAGGTCTGGATGCTGTCGGATTCCTACGAGCCACTGCAACTGACCAGAGGCACGATCGTGGCGATGCCGGAGGACGGACCACTGGCCGGCCACGGGGTGATCGTCGATGACTGGGTTGAGGATGTCGGCGCACGCGCCGCCCTTCCAGGAGAGGCCAAGCGCCTCGGCATCTCGCCGGGATCCATCGTGTTGACGATCCAGCGGACCTACCTCGCCGACGGACGGCCGGTCGAGATCGCCGACATCGTGGTCCCGGCGGAGACCTCGCAACTCGGGTACTCCGGTCCGGTAGGTGAACACACGAGCGGATGAACCGTCACGAGGGACGTGCCATCACTCTGCTCCAACGCGGGAGCTTCGTGGCACAGTCGATTTCTTGCTCGGTGGCTTCGACAGTCTCTACGCTGCGATGGTTCCAGAAGTCCTGGCTGTGACCTGCAGGGCACGTAGGTGGTAGCCCGGACCGTTGGACCGGTTTCCTGCTCGTGTGCACTCCCGCCGGAAGGAGAGGGAAAGCAGGTCCTCGATGATGGCGTATCGATCTCTAGCGGCCATGCCGCGAGCATAACGAAGCGACGAGTGTGAGCGCCGCTATGGGTGATCTCGGTAGAGTGGCCCGCCATGGGCGTTCTCGTCGACTACTTCACGGCGGACTCCGAACAGTCCGCCCGGCTGGCCCTGTCCGGTGGGCCGGCGACCGCGAACCTGCCGTATGTCGACTGCAAGGGTTGGCTCGACGGGCTCGACACACTGGCAGCCGAGCTCAGCGGACGTGACCTCAGCGAGTTCGGTGACAGTGAGACCGTCGCCGACGACGGCGAGTCGGCGAGCATGGACCGGGCGGCGCCCGAAACCGTCGTCGCCCTGGCCTCTGTGGACGACGCCCGGTTACGCGAGTACGCGGAAGAGGAACTGCTCGAAGAGTTCGAGAGCGGGCGCATCATGGCCCTGAGAGACCTGGCCCGCGAGGCGGTACGGCTCAACCAGGGGATGTATCGCTGGGTGTGCGCCTGAGTGCTTCGAACAGTTCCTCACGGAGCGCGGGTGGGAGCTTCCGTCCCATGTCCAGCGGGCTCACCAGCGCCTGGTCGTCGTTCCGCTCCAGGGCGCAATCCGCGAGGAACTCCAAGCTGAAGCCGGCCATATCCCGGTGGTACGGGTCCGGCCAGTGCTCCACCAGGGGCAGCACCGCATCCACCCGTTGGCTGATCCGGTCGAGGAGCGCGTAGCCGGGCAAGCCTGGAAAACGCTGCGCCTGGAGATCGATGTGGTGGAAGGCGACGTAGTCGAGTTCGGCACCGGTGAAGTCGTTACCGGTGAAGTCGTTGTGGTCCCGTCCCAACACGTCCTGGTCATGAACATCCGGGCGGCCCCAGAACTTGACTTCCCGCACCCGGCCGCGGAAGACGCAGTCGACGAACTCGGCTCCGAACGTGAATGTCTGCTCCCTCAGTCGTGATCGGTCGAACAGGCATTTTTCGAAGCGGACGTTGCCGAAGAAGGTGGGGGATGCGAAGCGGGTGCGCCGGAATGTGCAGTCGCGGAAGACCGACTGCGGCCAGTCAATGCCGTTCCGCGGTCCTTGGGCGCGGGTGGTGCCCAAGGACAGCTGCTCGAAGGTGACGCCGGAGAAGTCGCAGTCTTCGAAGGTGCTGTCTTGGACGCTGAAGCCGGCGAACCACATTCCGGAGAAGTCGACGTTCACCAGCCGCGCCCGCTCGAAGATCACTCCGGACACCCCGGGGGGCAGGCCGAGCCGCTGGTCGTGGAGTTCGCCGCGGGCGATCCACGTGGTCTGCCAGTCTTTCGGGCTCGGCTGGAGGCTGAACCGCTCGAACATGCTCACGCCGACCACCTTCTGCGGCTGGGACCATGCCCTGCGCCCGGCGAGTGTCTTGCTGTGGAAGGGCGGAGAGAGGCGCTGTCCTCCGAAAGGGCGGGATCGCACATGCGCGGAGTCTTACAGCTCGATCCGACGAAAGCCGGTCGTTTCGATATCGAAGTCGATCTTTCTGCGCTTGGTGCAACCGTCAGGCACGGAGAGATGGGTGGTGGCGGTCCCAGGTAGGGCTGACGCTTGTGGGCGCCGGGTAATCGTCGGCAGACGAGAGAATCTCGTGGTTCACCAGGGGAACTGGCCGGCAGGGAACTGAGTGACCAACTGGGTGACAACGGCTACAGGCGGGGCCGGACGATCACGGACGACGAGGGACTGTCCCCGCAGCTCAAGTAGCGCATAGGCCAGGGTCCCAAGCCGGATGACTTGGCTTCGCATCGAAGGGGTCAGGGGTTCGAATCCCCTCATCTCCACAGGACGAAAGGCTCGGTTTCATCTCATGGAACCGAGCCTTTTGTCATTTCCACAGGTCAGGTCCACCAGTCTCGCCTGGGCAGCCTGAGCCACGTGGCGGACGAACCGATGATCGGCCCGGCGTGGGCCAGGCGCAGACCCGCGCCGGCGCAGCAGAACGCTACAGGGTGGCCGCGGTAGAGATAGGCGGCGAGAATTTTCTCGGCAAGGGCGTCGGGGGGGATGGTGTAGGCGCTGTGCGGCTCCCAGGACGTGATGACGGCGCCTTCCCGGGCGACGCATCCGCCACTGCCCCCCTTGGGATTGGCGTACATGTCGTAGCAGACCGTGCCCGGTGAGACGCGCTTGACGACGCCGGGAGTGGATGCGGTGTTTCCCCAGGGTTGGGTTATGACGCAGCCGCCAGGTACGTCTGTGATGCCGATGATCAGATCGGCGTCCGGGTTGTTCCACCACGCCTCGTAAAGCGCTTCCACGTCCACGTCGTCGGCAGGTGCGGCTTCCAGCCGCGCTGTCGCCTCGGTCGCGCTGACGTCGGCCACGCAGGCCAGGCTCAGGCCGTCGTGATGGAGGTCTCCCAGCGCGGGGATCAGACGCCTGGCTTCGGCCACGGCGGCTGCCTCGGCCTCGGACAGACCGGCATCCGGTGAGGGGAGGGGGAAGAGGTCGGGAGAGGGGCCGGCCAGGCTGAGGCGGCCGGGGGACCAGCCCGCCATCATGGGGCGCCACGGATCCGCCCCTGCGGAGACGAGGGCTCGGGCGTTGTCCGCGCGGTTTTCGAAGACGGCCATCCAGAGGGCGGTGCGGCCTTGATTTTCCGCGTCGACGTCATCGACGCGCATGGCCAGCTCAGTGACCACTTCCGGTGAGCCGCGATCAGCCGCGGCGTGCAGCGGCTTTTCGAAGACGGGCACGCCGGAGTTCGGATCGGTCCCTGCGGAGAGCTCGGCGCGGACCAGGTCGAGATCTGTCCAGTCGTTGATGCCCCACCATCTGACATCGCCGGTGGCAGCCATGGCACTCCTTGAGGGAACATACGGGACATGTGAATGCCGATCATGGCGTGCGAGGCCGACAGATTCGGGTCGGTGCCGCAGTTGGTCCATGAAGGGTGGTCTCCGGTGATCATGGTCATACCGGCCTGTGGACGGCTGGGCGGAGTCAGCGAAAAATCAGCGGACTCGTTGACACGGGAACACAGCAGAGATCAACGGGCGTCACCATCGCGGCACCTGACAGCCTCGGATGGCATCTGATGATCAGGAGCGGCACGTCCCACCGGGGTCCGCATCGAAGGGGTCAGGGGTTCGAATCCCCTCATCTCCACCAGGGGCCGTTCTTGAAACGGCTGGACTGTAGTTGACGGGATCCCGTCTGATCATCGCGATCAGGCGGGATCTTGTCGTTTCAGGGGCTTCCGAATCGGGTCCGAGTAAATGGCAAGGCACTGGCAGTCACTACCGAGCGCAAGATCCTTATCGCCGCAGCCAAAGCCGTCGCCCACCGGGTAGGGCCGCGAATCCCCTGCGGAAATGTCAGTCGGCTCTGCCCGGGTGACCTGACCACGAAAGTCGATCACCGCCGGGCGCCTGCGCTTGACGGTGTCAGGCGTGAACTCGGATCAGTGGCGTAGGCGGGCAGCAGGTTGCGTGGCTCGGCGGCCGTGTGGGCCGCTCGTTGGTTACGTCCGAAAAGTGCCAGTGCCTGCTGCTTCATCACTGCTTGGCTGGGTGCCTGCACGCCACGCGCACCTGCCTGAACGGGAATCATGTCTACCACCACGCTTGCCCGGCCCCGCTCGCCCGTCACCAACTGGCTCGCGGTCACCTCGCTCATGCTGGGTATCTTCGCCATCGTCACCAGCGAAATCCTGCCCATCGGCCTGCTGACCGCCATCGGCGCCGACTTCGGCATCTCCGACGGCACCACAGGGCTGACCATGACACTGCCCGGCATCGTCGCTGCGGTCGCCGCACCCATCGTCACACTGACCACCGCGCGCCTGGACCGCCGCGTGATGCTGTGCGTCCTCATGGCGGTGCTCGCCGCCGCCGACGTGCTGGCCGCAGTGGCGACCTCCTACTGGGCCATGCTGATCTCCAGGGTGCTCGTCGGCCTCACCATCGGCGGCTTCTGGTCGATCGGGGCCGGGCTGGCCGGCCGCCTGATGCCGCCGCACGCCGTAGGCACCGCCACTGCTGTGATCTTCTCTGCCGTGCCACTGGGCTCCGTACTCGGCGTACCGGCCGGCACCTTCATCGGCAACCTCGCCGGCTGGCGAACCGCCTTCCTGGTGCTGGCCGCGCTGGCCATCCTGGTCCTGGCCGCCCTGCTGATGCTGCTGCCGCCGCTGCCCGCCCACCAGGTCACCAGCCCTCGTGTCCTGCTCGACCTGCTGCGCGCACGGGGGGTCACCATCGCCCTGCTGGCCACCTTCCTCATCGTCCTGGCCCACTTCGGCACCTACACCTACGTCACACCATTCCTCCAGGACGTCACCGGCCTGCCTCCCACAGCCGTCAGCGCCGTTCTGCTGGCGTACGGCATCGCCGGAATCGCCGGCAACTTCCTGGCCGGCAAAGCCACCGCCACACGCCTGCGAGCCGCTTTCGCAACCTGCGGTTGCCTGATCGCGGCCACCACCTTGCTGCTGCCCTCGGTAGGCGGCACGACCGTCGGCGTCGTGGTGTTGCTCGTGATCTGGGGCCTGGCCTACGGAGGCGTGCCCGTCTGCTCGCAGGCATCGTTCATCACCGCCGCTCCCCACACGCCCGAAGCTGCCGCGGTCGTCTTCACCTCCTCCTTCCAGGCGACCTTCGCCCTCGGCGCGTTCCTCGGAGGCCGCGTCGTCGACTCCTTCTCGGTCTCCACCGTGATGATCTGTGGCGGGCTGACCGCTCTGCTCATGGCAGTATCCCTATGGTCACTCACCAAATCCCGCTGAGCCGGCGCCCTGCATCCCCGCAGCCGACAGGAGCCGCAGCTGAGCCGTCCAAACAGCCTCGACCTCGGGAAACGATCAACCTAGGTCTGGGAAGCGATCTTCAGAGCCTTGCTTCCATACCAGTTCAGGCTGACTCGTGAACACCCCACCAGGGGCCGTTCTTGAAACGGCTGGACTGTAGTTGACGGGATCCCGTCTGATCATTGAGATCAGGCGGGATCTTGTCGTTTCAGGAGTTTCCGAATCAGGTTCCTCATGGTTTGGGAGCTGCGGAGCAGGTGTCCGGAAGGCCGAGCCCTGCCCGGTCCGGAACCTGTCAATTTAATCAAGGCAGTTGAGCTGGGCTAATTCTGTGTCGGCTGTTCTGGCGTGTCCTTCTGCTCGTTCGTGTCGTCGTTCTTG
>NZ_JBFAOJ010000094.1:0-35515 GCF_040675205.1 Streptosporangium sp. NPDC049644
GCTTCCACGACGCCGCGAACGCGATCGCGACCTCCGTCTCAACGCGCGCACTGACGCCGAGGGCCGCGCTCTTCATGGCCGCGGCCATGAACTTCAGATCGCCACCGACGGCACCCTCGTGCTCCTCGGGTTGATCCTCGTCCTGGTGTGGTGGACCGCCCTGCGCCGGGGGGACGTACGCGGCGTCGCCGGAACCGTCATGATCGGCGTGGGCACCGTCGCCGCCTATGCGATCAGCGAGACGGTGAAGCTGATGGTGACCGAGGAACGCCCCTGCCGGGTGGTGCCGGGAGCCGCGGCGGCGATCGCGGAGTGCCCGGAGGTGGGGGACTGGTCGTTTCCCAGCAACCACGCCACCCTGGCCGCCGGGCTCGCGGTCGGGCTGGCCCTGCTCCGTCCCCGCCTCGCCGCGCTGACCCTGCCGCTGGCCGCGGTGGCGGCGCTGCTCCGGGTGATGGTGGGAGTCCACTACCCGCACGACGTGCTCGCCGGTGTGATTCTCGCCGCAGGCGTGGTGGTGGCGGTGCTGCTCGCGCTCACGCCGCCGGCGGTGCGGCTGGTGTCGCCGCTGGTCGAGCGCCTGGGCCGGAACGACTCCGACCCCGAGGGCCGGTACGGTCGCCGTCCGGTCGCCGCCGCGGGCCGGCACCGGGCCGGCCCCTCCCTCCAGCACGGGCGGCCGATGGGGGATCTGCCCGCCGAGCCGCATCACTTCGATCCTTTCCGGGCCGACCTGTCGCAGGCGTCGGACAACGGCCGGCACAGCGGACGCTTTTGATCCGAGGCCGAAGGAGCCGTTGCGCGACGTTGAACATCCGTTTCCGGGGGGCGCGAAAGGCCGGCACTACGCTGGGAACGGTGGTCGCGCGGGATTCGCCGACCTCTCCCGCGCGCTCCCGCGCGGCGGGCGGACTCGAACCGAGCTCCGCGGGCGACCACACGGACCGACGGGGAAGGCTCCGATGGACGAGGCCGGGCTGCAACGGCTCGTGGACCAGGTCGTGCTCGACATGGGAGCCGCCTTCGGAGCGGCGACGGTCGTACTCGGAGACCGGCTGGGCCTGTGGAAGGCGATGGTGGGTGCGGGCCCGCTCAGCCCCGGTGACCTGGCCTGGCGCACCGGCACCAACGAGCGGCTCGTCGCCGAATGGCTCGCGGCCCAGGCATGTGCCGGATACGTCCGCTACCGGGACGGCACCTACACGCTGACCGACGAGCAGGCGAGGGTGTTCGCCGACGAGACCAGCCCGGTGTTCATGACCGGGCTCGCCGAACTGATCTCCTCCGTCTACCGCGACGAGGCCGGGATCGCGGCGGCCTACCGAGGTGCCGGGGACCTGGCCTGGCCCGACCACGACCGGGCGCTGTTCAACGGCACCGAGCGGTTCTTCCGCCCCGGATACGCCGCCCACCTGCGAGACAGCTGGATTCCCGCGCTCTCGGACGCCGAAGGGAGACTGACCGCCGGGACCCTGGTCGCGGATGTCGGCTGCGGGCACGGCGCCTCGACCATCGTGCTGGCGGAGGCGTACCCGAACTCGCGCTTCACCGGCTTCGACGCGCACCTGCCCTCGATCGTGCGGGCCCGCGAGCTGGCACTGCAGGCCGGGGTCACGGACCGGGTGAGTTTCGAGACGGCCTACGCCGACGACTACCCGGGGGCCGGCTACGGCCTGGTCTGCCTGTTCGACTGCCTGCACGACATGGGCGATCCCGTCGCCGCGCTGCGACACGTGCACTCCACCCTGACGCCCGACGGCACCGTGTTGCTGGTCGAGCCGTTCGCGCACGGGCGACTGCCGGACGACCTCAACCCGGTGGGCCGGCTCTTCTTCAACGCCTCGGCCACCATCTGCGTACCCAACGCGCTCGCCCAGGGCGGCACCGAGGCCCTGGGCGCGCAGGCCGGGCGGGAACGGCTCTTCGAGGTGGCCCGGCAGGCGGGTTTCACCCGGACCCGCCAGGCGACCGCCACCCCGTTCAACCTGGTACTGGAGCTGAAACCTTAGCGCGCCGGCTCTTTTCCGCGGATCAGGACACCAGGGACGGGCCGGCGGTCCAGGTGTCGCAGGCGGCGGGGGAGAGCGCGCGGTAGCCGCGCTCGAACCAGCGGACCCGGTTGGCGCCGCTGCCGTGGGTGTGGCGCTCGCCCTCGTCACCGCTGGCGCGGAGCTTCTCGGACAGTGCCTTCCAGTCCTGATCGGTACGGGGCAGCGAGTCCCGTACGCTGCCCAGGAACACCCCTGACAGGCAGTCGGCCTGGAGTTCGTAGCGGCGGCCGAGTTCGGCCTGGCGGGTGTGGTCGGAGCGGACGCGCCCCTCGTAGCGGTCCCTGACGCCGGTGAGGCTCTGCAGGTGGTGGCCGTACTCGTGGGCCGCCACCTTGAAGGGGTACAGATCGGTGCGGTCCTCGATCCAGGCATCGGTGAGCGGGAACACCAGCGTGGCCCGTTTCGTGCAGTAGAAGGCGTCCGCGCCTTGGGGCCAGGGTATGCCGCAGACACGCCGCGCGGGTTCGGGGTAGAGGCGGACCGCGGGCGCGCGGAACCGCAGCCCGGCCCGAGCGAAATGGGCGGACCACGAGGTGTTCAGACACTTCATGACCGCGGTGAGGTACTCGCCCGGCTGTGGGATGCCCCTGTCGATGAGCGGCGGCTCCGGGCACGAGGTGGCCGCCAGCCTGCCGGACTTCAGCAACGAGGGCTTGGGCGCGGCGGCCTGCGCGACTCCGGCGGGCAGCACGGCAAGACACACGGCGACCAGCGGGACCCAACGCCGGAGAGGTCGCCGGGAACCGGCGCGGAACGGGAGGAGGCGCATGACCGGACAGCTTAGAACTCCCGGCGCCTCTGCCGCGCACCCGGCTCGCGCCGGCCTGCCGTCCGGGTGGCGGGCAGCGATCAGGGCAAGCGGCGGATCTGCGCGTTGAGGCGCTGTTCCATCCTTCGCCCTCGTGCGGTACCGCCGTCAGGGTTGGCGAGAGACCCGGCCTGAGCGGTCAGTGGCGGGACAGGGCGCGGGTGATGCCGGTGGCGATGGTGGTGACCAGCACCCAGCCCGCGATCACCAGCCCGTAGGCGACCCACTGGCCGCCGCCGACGGGCTGGTACGCCTTCTCCTGCCCGAAGTCGATGATCGGAAGCAGCAGATCCAGCGCGTAGAACAGCGCGTTGAAAGCGGGACCCTTGCCGGGTTCGGCACGGGGCGGGTTGTGCACGGCGAACACGACGGCACCGGTGACGAGCAGGGCCAGAAACCACAGGGCGGCGCGGACGGGGCGGTAACCGTACCCGACCGTGACGTCCTGCAGCCACCCCCAGGCCCGCGCGTACAACGGGAGCGCGGCGCGCTGCCGCCGCTGCTTGACCAGCAGCACGGTACGGGCGTCGACGTCCTGCCCCAGCCGCCGGTAGGTGGCGGCGAGCTGCTCGTACGGCTGTGGCACGTACCCGTCGGGATCGCCGTTCAGCCAGGCCAGACGCCGGGTGGCGGGCAGCCTCGGGGCCAGGGTTTGATAGTTGAGACCGTCCTGGCGGCACGGCGACCAGAGGGCGGGGTCGTCGAGGATGACCCCGATCTGGGCGTGCCGCAGGTCGACGGTGCCCTCGGGCGGCCGGGTGGGACGCAGGTCCAGCTCACGGGCCTGGAGCTGCCGGGCGTTCAGGGCGCTGCCGCCCGGTGCGGACAGGGTCGCGTCGTGGAGGTTCAGATACCGGTCGATCCGGGCCCCGACCAGAGCGAACTCTCCTTCGGCGACGAAGCCGCGCCCGCACTTCAGGCCGCCGCCGACGCTCGCCCCGGAGAGGTCGAGCGCCCGGCCACCCGGGTTGCTCAGCCGGGCATCGCCGAAGTCGGCGAACGTGCCGATCCGCGCGTCGGTGAGACGGACCACGCCCTCGGCCCGGAACCCCCCGGCGCACGACAGAGCGCCGCCGGCACTCACCCCGTCGGCGTCGAGGGCGACCCCGCCGGACGCGGACAGGTTCGCGCCGGCCAGGTTCAAAGATCCCGCGACGCGCGCCTGGGAGAGGTCCACCCGCCCCTCGGCGGTGAGGTCGCGGGCGTCGAGGCTCCCCTCGATCTGCAGCTCCGCGGCCTGAAGCGCGACACCGCCGGGATGGGTCAGGCGGGCGCCTTTCAGGTTGAGCTCCCGGTCGATGCGCGAGTCCGCCAGCCGTACTGTGCCCGTCGCGGTGAACCCGTCGCGCAGATACAGCCCGCCCTCGGCGGTGACCCTGGAGGCACGGAAGGCCATCTGGCCGGGATGGTCGATCGTGGTCCCGCTGAAGCCGAACGGCCCGCTCACCCGGGCGTTGCGCAGGCTGACCATCCCGGTGACCGTCATCCACCGGCAGAGGACGTTTCCGTCGGCGATCAGTCCGTCCAGGTTCAGTGCGCTCCGGCCGGAGGCCGACAGACGGGCATGATCCAGGATCACGGTGCCGCTCACCTTGACGTTGGAGAACCCGACCTGGTCCGTGGCGTCGAGCCCGATCGCGGCGATGCCCCGCCCTGCCTGGAGCCGGTCGCAGTCGATGGCCGTGCTCCGCGCGTGGCTCAGCGTGAGGCTTCCGGCGAGCTGGGCTCCGCGCAGTTCCACCGGGCCGGTGAACACGCATCCCTCCAGCAGCAGATGCCCGTCGATCTGCGCGTTGGAACCGTACAGGCCCGGAAGGTGGGAGCCGTTGAAGCTCAGCTGCGGGCAGCGAGTCCAGTGCAGGCTGGGTTTCTCCGCGAAGAAGCAGGACAGGAACCGGGCGGAGTGGCGGAGGGTGGAGTAGGCCAGGTTCACCCACTCGGTGATCCGGGCCCCCTTGATCCGGAGCGCCGGGATCCGGTGCGACCGGGGCGGCTCCTCGCTCATCAGCAGGACGGCGATCACCCTGGCCCGGATCGTCCGCCCCTCGTCCCAGGCCGCTCCCGCCGCCGGGTCGTCCTCCTCCGGTCTCCCGGTGCTGAAGTCGACCTCCTCCCCAAGCGGGAACGCCTCCCACACCCGGCGCTCAGCATCGGACAAGTCCTCGACCCGCACATCGCCCCCCTTCGCGCAAACACTGCCATCTTTTGATCGTTTGCGTCCAGAGAAGGGGTCGACCGCTTCCCGCCGGGAGGGACTGAGCGGTCCGCGCCGCCCCGGAGACTCGCCCCGCCGCCGGGTGCCGGCGATGGGACGAGTGTTCCTGTGTCAGGTCGGCGGCACGCGGACGGCCCTGGTGGCGGTGACCGTGTTGCGCAGGGCGGCCCTGGTCTCCGGGTAGTCGCGAGAGCCGGCGACCCAGGGGAGTCGGACGGTCTCCTATCCGGGGCCTTCGCCTACGGGCAGGCGAACTCCTCGTGGGCCGTGAACCAGATCTCCTGTCTCAGCCCGGTCGCGAGCAGGCCGCACGACAGCCTCGGCTGTTGCGTACCGTCCGACAGCGGTTCGAGAACGTAGACGGGCCCGTTCGGCGGGTACTTGTTGCCGCTGTCGAGGTTGAGGGTTCCGGTCGCGCCCAGGTGTCCTTTGATGCCGGGGTCGTTGAGCCTGGCCTGCACCTCGTGGGGCTCGACCGTCTTCGGGCTCCCCAGATAAACCGCGTCGACGGCCTCGGACATGACGTTGAGCGCGTCATAACCGCCGGCCGCATCACTGTCCGGCGTTATGTTCAAACTCTTGAACACCTCGCCGAAATTGTCCATGAATTTCTGGGAGGTGGGGGGCAGGGGTGTCGTTTTCAAGTCCGTGAAGCCCGTGTAGAAGAGCCTGACGAAGGAATAGTTTCTTTCCAGGACGTGAGGTTCCTCGATGAAATCCTTCGGCAGGGTCTCCGACAGAACGTTGAGCGGCGGGACGATTCCCCCGGTCCTGCACTCGCTGGACACCTCCAGGGCGGCGAACAAATTCGGCAGCAACGCGGACCGGCCCGTGTAGACGAGCAGCCCCCGCGGTTTCTCCACCGCCCGGCAGATCCTCGCGGCCACATCTCCTGGCTGCTGCCTGGGGTCGTTCTCGTCGTAGGCGATGCGGTCGACCACGCCCGGGCTGTACTGTTCGGTGAATTTCTCCATGAGGTCGACACTGAAGGATTCGTCCGCGGGATCGTAGACGACAACGGCCTTCCGATAGCCGTCGGCGTTCTGCGAGGTGTGGGAGGGAACCCGGATCTGGTCGGAGTGCCGGGCGAACTCGACCATGATCTGCGCGATCCGGCTGTTCGGCGGAGAGACCTGAAAGTAGTTGCGTGACTTGTGGTCTTCGACCATGTTGCTTCCGGTGACGGAACTGGCTATCACCGGGATGTCCTCGGCGCCCAGCTCCCTGACCGCGGCGAGGGACTCCTCGCGGCTCTGCGTGATACCGACGACGCCCACGATCCGGTCTTCGGCCGCGCGACCGATGATCTTCGCTGCGACGTCCGGGTCATCGGGACTGTCCGGCCTTCGCGCCCCGTACGCGAAACGCTCGCCGGAGTTGGCGATGAGCAACTTGATCTGCATCCGGCTCTGCATGCCCGTCTGCTTCTTCTGCGTGTTCAACCAGTTCTGCGCGGCGATCACTCCGCGCAGGGTCTGCAGGCCGTTGGGGGGAAGGTTGCCGGCTCTGGCACTGAGCGGGGCGAAGAAGACCACGGAGCGGTAGGGCAGGTCAGGATCCAGGCGACTGTTCTGCTCATCGACGATCTTCTCCAGCGCACGTAGCTCCTCGTCCCGGCCCGGAGCGGCGAGACTGCACTCCTGGCCGTCGGTGACCCCCACGATCTCGCCGGTCTCCACCCGCTCGCACGAGTTCTGCTGCCAGGGCCGGAGGTAGTACAGGGTCGTTCCCGCGATGAGTGCCAGCACCAGCGGCAGCAGGACCGGACGTACGTAGTCCGCGAAGCTGTTCGGCCGCACCACGACCCGGGACGGAGGCGCCAGAGCGTTCGCGGCCGCACCATCGTCGTCCTCCGGTGAGAGCGTCACCACGTAGACGCCCTCGGTCGCCGAGCCCTGTGGCTCGGACCGGTAGAGATCGTCGACCCGGTCGGCGATGGCGGACGGCTGCTGCGGGTCGGAGCCGACCGGGACGGCGTAGGACGGCACCGGACCGGTCAGGGCGCCCAGGATCATCAGGAGCGCGGAGTCCTGGGCCCGGACCACGTAGGCATAGGTGTCGAGGAACTGGCGGCTGGGGGTGCCCAGGGCACCGACCTCGCGGAGCAGGACCACGAACGACCACTGCCGCCGCAGGCGATAGATCCACAGCCGCGAGGGCCGGGCGGCCCTCTGCAGATCACGGAGCAGGGCCATCACCAGGATCCGCTGGGTCAGCACCGGGTCCTGCCGGTACCGGCCCTGAGCGGAGAGGTCCAGGGCCGCAGTCAGGAAGTCCCCGCCGGCGCCGGGTATCTGCGGCCCCACCCAGCGCAGGCCACGACCGACCCGGAGCCAGAGGCCGTAGATCCACGCCGGTAAGCCGAACACGAAGAAGCTGAAGACGGTGCGGACCAGGCCGACCAGGCCCTCCTGGCCCAGGGTCCCGGCCAGTTGTGCCAGGGTCGCCAGCCATTTCCTCCGGCGGATGAGCTCCAGATAGAGGCCGTCGCGGAGCTGACCGCGCTTCGCGCCGATCGTGCCGTCCCCCGCCGACGTCCGCAGTACCGCCCGGCAGGTGTGGAACCGCGGCAGCTTGAGCTCACCGCCGTTTCCCCGGGGGAGATTGCGCGCCAACTGGTGGACGAGGTCGTCGAGCAGGTCGATATGCGGCTCGACGTCCCGCAGGCGGGTGTCGTCGATGAGGGCGTACGGGACGAGGGCTCGCCTCGCGCCGTCGCGGGTCTCGCAGAGCCGCTCCTGGTAGTCGACGATCGCCCGCACGGCCGCGTCGTCCGCCGGGTCGGCCTCGATCTCACGTCTGAGCAGGATCACCGGCAGCCTCCGATTATCGGGCCGGTGGCCCGCGAAGGTGTCGAATTTGCCGATCAGGTAGTGGATCCCCAGCGGGAGCGCCACATCAGTCCCCTTTGATGAGACCTGTCATTTGGGAGAGATCAATGGATCGGGTCAAACCGTACTTGAGTCGCACCAGACAATGGTGCCAATTTCTAATTGCACTAACAACGTGTAGTTTCCCCGCATATTTTCTGCTTCGCGCGACGCGAGGGGTTGGGGTACTTATCCAGGAAAGTGATGTTTAATATCACGGTGTCATGCTGTACGGAGAGCTGACAGGAGGCGGTCCGTCTCGCGGTCACCGGCGGGAGAGGGCGCGGGAGACGCCGGTGGCGATGGTGGCGACCAGCACCCAGTTCGCGATCACCAGCTCGTAGGCGATCCACTGACCGGCGCCGACGGGCTGTACGCCTTTTCCTGCCCGAAGTCGATCACCGGGAGCAGCAGATCCAGCGCGTCCAGAGGAGGTGTGGCCGCTTCCCCCCGGGGGCGGACTGAGCGGTCCGCACCGCCGACCCGGAGACTCGCCCCACCGCCGGGTGCCGGCGATGGGACGAGTGCCCCTGTGTCAGGCCGGCGGCACGCGGACAGCCCTGGCGGCGGTGACCATGTTGCGCAGGGAGGCCATGGTCTCCGGGTAGTCGCGGGTTTTCAGGCCGCAGTCGGGGTTGACCCACAGGCGGGCCGGGTCGACAGCCTGAAGTGCGCGCCGCAGGTTCTGCTCGATCTCCTCGGCGGACGGGACGCGGGGCGAGTGGATGTCGTAGACGCCGGGGCCGATGCCGTTCCGGTAGCCGGCGTCGCGCAGGTCGGCGACGAGTTCCATGTCGGAGCGGGCGGCCTCGACGCTGGTGACGTCGGCGTCGAGATCGCCGATCGCATCGATGATCTCCCCGAACTCGGAGTAGCACATGTGGGTGTGGATCTGGGTGGAGTCGGCGACTCCGCAGGTGGCCAGCCGGAACGCGCCGACGGCCCAGGCCAGATAGGCGGCGTGCTCGTCCCCTCGGAGCGGCAGCAGTTCGCGCAGGGCGGGCTCGTCGACCTAGATGATGCGGATCCCGGCGGCCTCCAGATCGTGGATCTCGTCGCGGAGGGCGAGGGCGACCTGGCGGGCGGTGTCGGCCAGGGGCTGGTCGTCGCGGACGAACGACCAGGCGAGCATGGTGACCGGGCCGGTGAGCATGCCCTTGACGGGCTTGTCGGTGAGGGACTGCGCGTAGGTGGCCCAGCCGATCGTCATCGGCTCCGGCCGGAAGACATCGCTGTGCAGGATCGGCGGGCGGACGCAGCGCGACCCGTAGGACTGGACCCAGCCGTGATCGGTGGCGGCGTATCCGTCGAGCCGTTCGGCGAAGTACTGGACCATGTCGTTGCGTTCGGGCTCGCCGTGGACGAGGACATCCAGGCCGAGTTCCTCCTGCAGGGCGATCACTCGCTCGACCTCCTCCCTCATGGCCTGCCGGTAGGCCGCGTGGGTGAGCCGCCCGGCCTTGTGAGCGGCACGGGCCTTGCGGATCTCGGAGGTCTGCGGGAACGAGCCGATGGTCGTGGTCGCCAGGTCCGGCAGGCGCAGCGCGGCCCGTTGGGCGGCGAACCTCGCGGCCCGGTCGCCACGGCGTACCCCGTCACCGAGCATGTCGAGACGGGCCCGGACCCGGTGGTCGACCGTGGCGGTTCCGGGGGCGGGGGCGGCGGAAGGTGAGACCCGGCCGAGGGCGACGACCTCGGCGACCTTCTGCCGGGCGAAGGCCAGACGACCTCGGACGGCCGGGGCCAGCGCGGTCTCGGCGTCCAGGTCGATCGGGACGTGCAGCAGCGAGCAGGAGGTGCTCACCTCGACCTGGTCGGCCAGGCCGAGCAGGACCGCGCAGGTCGCCTTCGCCCGCTGAACGTCGGTACGCCACACATTGCGGCCGTCCACCACCTCGGCGACGACGGTCTTGCGGGGGAGTCCGCCGACGGAGGCGAGCACGCCGAGATTTCCCGGCCCGGCGACGAAGTCCAGACCGACCGCCTCGACCCGGGTCGCGGCCAGCGTGCGCAGCGCGTCCGCGCCGACCGTACCGAAGTAGGCCGCCACCAGAATCCGGGGCCTGTTGGGCAACTCGCCGAGGCGTTCGTAGACACGGGCGAGCGCGGCGATCTCCTCGGCGTTCCGGTCGGCGACCAGGGCGGGCTCGTCGAGCTGTACCCACCGCGCGCCCGCCCCGGCGAGCCGTTCCAGCAGGTCGGCGTAGACCTCGACGAGCTCGTCGAGCAGGTCGAGAGGCCGGAACCCGGCGGGCGCGCCGGGCGCGGCCTTGGCGAGCAGCAGATAGGTGAGGGGACCGACCAGCACCGGGCGGGTCTCCACCCCCAGGTCCCGGGCCTCCGCGTATTCGGCCAGCGGCTTGGACCGTGCCCCGCCGGCCAGCCGGAACCGGATGTCCGGCCCGACCTCGGGCACGATGTAGTGGTAGTTGGTGTCGAACCACTTGGTCATCTCCATCGCCGGGACGTCCTGGACGCCGCGGGCCATGGCGAAGTACCGGTCCAGGCCGGTCAGGTGCCGGTAACGGCCGGGCACCGCGTCGACCATGACACTGGTGTCGAGTACCTGGTCGTAGAGGGAGAACGTGTTCGACGGGATCGTGTCGAGGCCCGCGTCGCGCAGGCCCGTCCAGACCTCCCGGCGCAGGACCTCGGCCGTCTTCGCCAGGGCGGCGGCGTCGGAGCGCCCGGCCCAGTAGTCCTCGGTGGCGAACTTCAGTTCCCGGTGTGCCCCGATACGGGGATATCCGAGGATCGTCGTTTGCATGGCAGCTTCCCTCGCTGAGCCACGGGCGGCCGGGCAGGAGGAAGGAGCGCGTGAACGGCGCGCGTCCCTGGCCCTCCCACGAGGCCGCGGACCACCGCACGCCGAACGGCGCACGGGCGAAAGGCAGGTCTTCGGACTCGTGGGCGCCACACCTGAGACAGGCGTGTCCTACTGGCCGTCGCTTCCCAGGCCGAAAGACCCAGTGCGTGTGACGGCGGTCGTTCCCACTCACCGCTGCGGGGCAGTCCCGGATTCCCACCGGGTTCCCTCTTACGACGTCCAGATCCCAGGGACCTGGACGAACCATCCGCGTCCAGGAGTCTAACCCGCGGGGCGGCCGCCGCCGCATCCATCCCTTATGCATGCTTGCCGCAGTTGCGACTTACTTGCAATAGTGTCCCTATGTCGATCTACTCGCTGCCGGACCTGCCCTACGACTACGCGGCGCTGGAGCCCGCGATCACTGGGGAGATCCTGGAACTGCACCATGCCAAGCACCACGCCGCCTACGTCAAGGGCGCCAACGACACCCTGGAGCAGTTGGAGGAGGCCCGCGCCAAGGACGCGTTCGGCGGGCTCGTCGGGCTGGAGAAGACCCTGGCGTTCAACCTGTCCGGGCACGTCCTGCACTCGATCTTCTGGGACAACCTCTCCCCGGACGGCGGAGACCGTCCCGACGGCGATCTCGCCGCGGCGATCGACGAGAACTTCGGGTCGTTCGAGGCGTTCGCCAAGCAGCTCACCACCGCCACCCAGACCGTTCAGGGGTCGGGCTGGGGCGTACTCGGCTACGAACCGATCGGCAAGCGGCTGATCGTCCAGCAGGTCTACGACCACCATGGCAACGTCGGCATCGGCTCAACCCCGCTGCTGGTGTTCGACGCCTGGGAGCACGCCTACTACCTGCAGTACCGCAACGTCCGCCCGGACTACGTGGCCAAGCTGTGGTCCCTGGTCAACTGGAGCGACGTCGCCGCCCGGTTCGCCGCAGCCACCCAGGGATAAGTGCCCTCATCGAACAGCGGCGCCGGCCGGCAGGCCCGGCGCCGCACATCCCCCCGGGAGCCCGGATGCCTCGCCACTGTGATCGGCTCGACGGACCACGGACCCAGGCCGTCGCCGCCGAGGTCATCGACCTGTACCGGCACTGCTACGCCGCCCCGCCCTGGTCGGAGACCCCCGAGCAGCTCGCCGGATACCCCGCCAAACTCGCCGCCTCCACCGTCCGGCCGGGCTTCACCGCCCTGACCGCCCGCGATCTCACCGGACGGCTCACCGGGATCTGCTACGGCTGGCCCACCCCCACCGACCTGTCAGGCAACCCCGTCTACGACGCCGTTGTCCGCGCCTTCGGCCCGCACACCGCGGCCGCGCTCACCCACGGCGCCCTGGAGGTCGCCGAACTGTTCGTCCACCCCGACACCCAGGGCCAGGGAATCGGCCGGACCCTGCTCACCCGGGCGACCGCGGCCTGGTCCACCGCCTGGCTCATCACCGATCCGGACAGCCCCGCCGCCGACCTCTACCGCCATCTCGGCTGGCAGGAGAGCGGCCCCCTGCCCCGTGACCTCTACCCCCAACTCCAGCTGTCGCTCTTCACCCTGACCACGTCTGTTCAAGATCCGGCGGCGGTGAGGGCCTTTTCGAAGGCGATGTAGGCGTCCGGGGTGAACAGGACGAACCGGAGATCGGTGACCTGAGCCGGAATGGTGCGTACGGCGTCGAGCGCGATGCGGGCGGCGTCGTCGATGGGCCAGCTGTAGACGCCGGTGGATATCGCGGGGAAGGCGACGCTGGTCGCGCCCAGCTCGTCGGCGACCCGGAGGGACTCGCGGTAGCAGGAGACCAGCAGGTGCGAGCGGTCCTCGGCGGCGGAGAAGACCGGTCCGACGGTGTGGATGACCCAGCGGGCCGGCAGGTCGCCCGCGACGGTGGCCACCGCCTGGCCGGTCGGCAGCCCCTTGCCGTAGCGCGAGGCCCGTAGGTCGCGGCAGGCGGCCAGGATCGCGGGACCACCGCGCCGGTGGATGGCCCCGTCGACCCCGCCGCCCCCCAGCAGCGAGGAGTTGGCGGCGTTGACGACGGCGTCGACATCCTGCGCGGTGATGTCCCCCTGGACCAGCGTGATCTCCATGAGATCGAGTCTGCCAGCGGAACTCCGCCCTCGGCCGAAACAACCGAACCCCTTGGTCGTTTCGGTACCACTCGGCTCTCGTGATTCCAGGCAGGGTCAGGTGCGCGACGTCGCCGGGATAGCGGGCCAGTCGCCGGGCCTGTCCGGGGAGCCTGACCAGGAGGGCGGCATTTATCCCGTTGAGTTCTCGGAGGCGATCTGTAGGTTGTCAGCATGTCTTCGTCGCTTCGCCTGGAGAAGATCACCGCGGACAATGTCGAGGCCGCGTGCCGGCTGAAGGTGCGACCCGACCAGGAGGAGTTCGTGGACCCGGTCGCGTGGTCACTCGCCGAGGCGTACGCGCGACCTGAGGTCGCCTGGCCTCGACTGATCTTCGACGGCGAGCAGCCGGTGGGCTTCGTCATGGGCTTCTTCATGGTCCGTTTCAACCCGGACGACCCGGATGACACGCCCCGCTGCGGAATCTGGCGGCTGAACATCGCCGCCGACCAGCAGGGGCGGGGATATGGCCGCTTCGCGGTGGAGTCCGTGTGCGAGGAGGTCCGCAGACGTGGGCAGGACCGCGTGACGGTGACCTGGGCGCCGGGAGAGCGCGGGCCCGAGCGCTTCTACCTCCGGCTCGGCTTTCGCCCGACCGGCGAGAAGAGCGGCGATCAGGTCGTCGGCGAGCTGGCCCTGACCGGGCGCAGAGATGGATTCCAGGCGGGTCGGGCCGAGGTCCGTCGTCTGACGACCGAGGACTGGAAGACGTTCCGTGATGTCCGGCTCGCGGCACTGGCGGACGCACCGGAGGCCTTCTCCTCCTCGCTCGGGCGGGAACAGGCGTACGACGAGGCACGGTGGCGTGCCGGGATGCTGCCGGAGCGCGGGGTGAAGGCGGTCGCGGTCGTTGACGGCCGGGTAGCCGGGGTCGTCGGCGGCTGGGTGCCCGAAGGCCGGGGTGGGGCGGTCGAGGTGTACGGCATGTGGGTCGACCCGGCCGCGCGGGGCGCCGGGATCGGCGCCCTGCTCGTCGAGGAGGTCGTCGCGTGGGCCGCCGAGCACGGACATCGGAGGATCCAGCTGTGGGTGGTGGACGGCAACGACGGGGCTGCCCGGCTGTACCGGCGCCTGGGTTTCGAGGTCACCGGCGAGTCCGAGCCGCACACCAACGACCCCGGCCTCCACGAACGGCTGATGGTCCGCATGCTCGCCGCCGGTACCCGAGGGCCTTCGCGCTGAGACCCCGGGGACGGCAGCGGCCACGGTGATGAGGGCACCACAGGCGTGATCGACCTGCTCACTCGCTGAGGTGCTTCGCCTCCCCGCGACGGGGAGACGACCTCCAGGGGGCAGGGCGTGTCCGGAGAAGCACGGGGCGGATCGGCTGGAACACCCGCTCGGCGACTCCGGGGATCACGGGGGCGGTGCCAGCAGTTCGACCGTGCCGCGCTCGCCGTCGACCCGGATCCGGTCGCCGTCGCGCAGGCGCATGGTCGCGTTGCCGGTGCCGACCACGGCCGGGATGCCGAGCTCGCGGGCGACGATCGAGGCGTGCGACAGGGGCGCGCCCATGTCGGTCACGACCGCGGCGGCACGGGGGAACATCGGCGTCCAGCCGATGTTGGTCAGCGTCGTCACGAGGATCTCGCCCGGGGCGAGCCGGTCACCGTCCTCGGGACCGGAGATGACGCGGACGACCCCCTCGACGATGCCGGGCGCACCGGGGAAGCCGCTCACCGTCTCGCTCACCGGGGCGCCGTCCCCTCGGGCGTCGAAGATGTCGCCGCGCCGGCCGGGGTCGGCGGCCCAGCGCTCCGGATCGAAGCGGCCGACGATCAGCGTGGGGTAGGCGGGCAGCGCGGCGTACCGCTGGTACGTCGCCCGCCGGACCGCCACCTTCTCCAGGGAGGACGCGTCGCGGCGCAGCACGGCGAGGATCTCCTCGATCCGCAGGAAGAACAGGTCGTCACCGTGGCCGGTGAGCTCCCCGGCCCGCAGGACGAAGGCGCGCAGCGCCCAGAAGGCGCGCACCACCTCCGAGCGGGCCGTCTCCCGGTCGCGGACGATCGCGTTCCACCGTGCCACCCGCTCTCGCGTCCTCGCCACCTTGTCGGGGTGGCGCTCTCCGAAGCGCTTCCAGGCCGCCTCTCGCGCCTCCCGCTGCCGGTCGAGCAGCGTACCGGCGTGTCCCCGCGTTTCCGGCATGGCCGCGAGCTGCGCGTCGATCCACCCCGGGTCCTCGCCGGGACGGGGGATCGAGACCTCGAACTCGTGCGCGCCCCGGTGCCCGTAGAGCTCGGCGAACGTCTCCCGGTCGATCTCTTCGGCGGCGAGCCTCTCCAGACCGACGATCGTGCCGAGACTGGCCAGTTCCCCGTCGGCGTTGGCGCCGGTGAGCATGGCCTCGGCGTCCCGCTCGCCCACCAGCTCGCGCAGCCTGTCGTGGGTCATCACCAGGGCGTTGCCACCCTGGCGCCCGGCCGCCTCCAGGACCTGGCAGGACTCCACGAAGTACGGCAGCAGCTCGGCCTCCCAGAGCCGGGCCAGCTCGTCGGTGGTCGCGGCGGCGGCGATCCGCTCGCGCAGCGCCGTGCAGCGCTCCCGCGCCGTGGCCAGAAAGGGGCGCATCCTCCCGGTGTTGACCGCCACCCGCCTGCGCAGGGTGAAGGCGAGCGGCAGCACGCCCTTGACGATCCGCCAGCGCGAGGTCGGCAGCAGCGGCACGTCCAGGCCGGGCGGCAGCCTGCCGAAGACCTGCTCGATCGCGCCGAGCCTGCTCCGCATGCCCATGGCGTGCGCCACCGAGAACGCGATGCTCAGGTTCATGTAGAAGCGGCCGCCGATGTTGCCGACCACGTTGAAACCGGGCATCTTCGACGCAGACATCGCCTCGCCGATGAAGATCTGCACCAGCGACCAGGTACACGGCGTCATCACGTCGGGGATGGCCTCGCCGAGGTTGGCGCCGGTCCACAGGTAGTCACCGGCCAGGCTGTCGTTCCACTCCTCGACCCGCTGCCTGAGCCGGGTGATCGGGCGGGCCTGCAGGACGAGGAACACCCCGTCGCGCCTGGCCCACTCCACGTCCATGGCCGTCCCGTACAGCTCCTCGATCTCCGTCGCGAGCCGGGCGAGCCGCAGGACCTGCCCGCGGTCGAGCACGCGGCGGCGGCGCAGCTCCTCGGGCACGGGTTCCTCACGCGTGCCGCCGGGCGTGCGGACCGTCATGACGGTCTTGTCGCCGACGCGCTCCTCGACGATCTCCCCGCCGTCCCCGCCGTCCCCGGCCGCCCTGCCGACGACGACGGTGTCGGGCGTCACCTGCCCGCCCACGACGGCCTCGCCCAGCCCCCAGGAGGCGTTGATCACGACCTGGTCGCGTGCGCCGGTGACCGGGTTCGCGGTGAACAGGACGCCCGCCGCGTCGGCCTCCACCAGCTCCTGCACCACCACGGCCAGCGCCACGCCGTCGTGCGGTACGCCGTTCGCCGTCCGGTAGGCGATGGCGCGCGCGGTCCACAGCGAGGCCCAGCAGCGACGGACCGCGTCCGGCAGGGCGTCGGCGCGGACGTTGAGGTAGGTGTCCTGCTGACCGGCGAACGACATGTCGGGAAGATCTTCTGCGGTGGCCGACGAGCGCACGGCGACCGGCACGTTCGCGCCGAGCCTCGCGTGGGCCGCGCGGATCTCGGCGGCGGTCTCCGCGGGCATCTCCCGGGCGGCGAACAGCGCCGCGATGTGCCGGGACGCCTCCTCGGGGGGCGTGCCCGAGACGGCCGCCATGATCTGGTCGTTCAGGCCGTCGCGCGAGACGAAGTCGAGGTAGGCGTCGGTGGTGACGTGGAAGCCCCCGGGAACCGGCAGGCCCGCGCGGGCCAGCCGGGCCAGCGAGGCCCCCTTGCCGCCCGCCAGGGCGAGGCCGGCCGCTTCGTCGTCAAGGGGGAGGGTCTTCAAGGCTTACTCTCCTCAGAGCCAAGGGAGACGCGCAGTTTCCGCTGCGCGGCCTCCACGGCGGCGTCGACGTACTCCAGGGTGGCCCGCGCCACCGCGCGGGCTGCGGCGGGCGGGATCGGGCCGCCGGGCTCCAGCGCTCTGCCGCCGGCGTCGGCGATCAGCTCCGCCAGGCGCTCGTCGGCCGGCCGGTACCCGGCCGGCATCATCGACGGGACGCTCAGGAACCCGTACAGGATGGAGACGAGCGTGGTCACCTGCTCGGCGGGCGACAGGTCGCTGCGCAGGGCGCCGTGCTCCAGCAGCGTGCCGAAGTAGCCCTGGAAGCCGGCGTCCAGTTCGGCGCCCGCCGTACGGTCCCGCTTCTGGCGGGTGAGCCTGCCCAGCACCTCCGAGTCACCCAGGACGCTCGCCCGGATCAGTGGCCTGCTCAGGGTCTCGGAGGCGAGCAGCCTGAGCAGTTCTCGGAGGGTGGCGGGGCCTTCGCCGATCCGCCTGCGCACCTCGGTGATCATCTCGACCCGCTCGCGGCGCAGCAGCGCGGCGAACAGCTCCTCGCGGGTCTTCCAGTGCAGGTAGATCGTGCCCTTGGCGACCCCGGCCCGCCGGGCGATGTCCTCGACGGTGGTCTTGTCGTACCCCCAGCGCAGGACGAGGTCGCCGGCGACGTCCAGGATGTGGTGCGCCCGCGCGAGCCGCTGCGAGGCGTCCTGCGGCGGCCGCCCCACTCTTCTGATCCGTGACTCCACGACCCCTACCATTTCCCAAAAACTTGACCGTATACGGTTATCCGGTCATTTAATTGATAGCACATCGCCGAGTGGCGGACGAGCACGTCCGCCACCCCGCTGCCGAGACCCCGGCCGGGGAGCGGTATGCGAGGCGTCGAAGGCGCCGTCGAGAGGGAACACCGCGCGATCGAGCCGTGGGTCGTGGACGACGACGGTGTCCGGGCTTCGAGGCCGCCGGCGACTCCCCGCCGCATTCCAACGGCCCCGGCCGCCGCGAACGGCTCACGGCCCGGACACTCAAGGGTGGTCGGGGAGGATCTGCCGGATCAACCCGGCCGCAGCAGTTCGACGAGTTCCGGGGCGACGGCCGGGAACTTCCGGTCCGCGGTGAGCAGTGCGTCGGCCCTCACCGCGCGGGCGGTCGCGATGATGAGAGCGTCCGGTACCCGGATCGTCAGGTCCGCGGCTCTGAGCAGGGCCGCGCTCTCGGCCGTCGTCTCGTCCACCTCGACGATCCGGTCGATGACAGCGGTACGGAACGCCTCGAGCATCCTCTCGGCCACGGCCCCCTTGCGGACCGCACCCACCCGCAGCTCGCTCCAGGTGATCACGGAGATGGCGAACGAGGCGGCCTTGCCCTCCCAGCGGCGAACGGCGTCACGGGCATGGCCGTGCAGCGCGTCGTCCGGATCGAGCAGGCCGGCGATGACGTTGGTGTCGAGCATCACGGTCGGCACCCGTCATCCCCAGCTCTCGCGGCTCGCCTCGACGTCCACGGCCTCGGTGAAGCCGGGGACGGTGCCGATCACCCCGTCGAGGCGGCTGCGGTGCCGCCGGATGACGATCTGGCCGCCCTCTTCGGCGATGTCGACCAGGTCTCCCGGATGAAGACCGAGCGTGCGCAGGACCGCCGCCGGCAAGGTCACCTGGTTCTTGCTGGAGATGCGTGCCGGCCCCGTACGCCTGACACGCGTTCTCTTGCCGTGCTCCATAACCTTTACTGTGACCCTCACAAGTAAAGGCTAAACTGTGTGACGTACCGTGTGTGAATGATTTCAGAGAGTTTCCATCTTCCGCACGGACAGGACGATCTTTCCGCGGGCGTGACCGGTGGCGCTCAGTTCGTGGGCCTTCGCGCCGTCCTTGAGGGGGAGGACCGCGTGCAGTGGCACGGTGAACCGGCCCTCGGTGGCGAGGGCGGCCGCCACGGCCAGCCCGGCGTAGCCGAGCTCGTGTTCGCTGTTGCCGGGGCCGAGGGAGAGCCGTACGCCGTGTTCGTGCGCGTTCGGGTCGGCGATGGACACGACCCGGTTCGCGTCACCGGCGATGGTGACGAGATCGGGCAGTGAACCCGAGCCCGCGGTGTCGAGCACCGCGTCGACACCGTCGGGTGCCAGGGCAGTGACCCGCTCGACGAGGCCGGGGCCGTAGGTGGTGGGCGTCGCACCGAGGCCGGCGAGGAACTCGTGGTTGTGTTGACCGGCGGTGCCGATCACGGTGGCCCCTCGGGCGATCGCGAGCTGTGTGGTGACCGTGCCGGTGCCTCCGGCGGCGCCCTCGATCAGCAGTGTCGTGCCCGCTGTGACGCCCAGGGCGTTCAGGACGCGGGTGGCCGTCTCGACATCGGCCGCCGCGCCGCCGGCCTGTTCCCAGCTCAGCGCGTCCGGCTTGGCCGCCCACACGGTGAGCACGGCGAACTCGGCCGCCGCGCCGCCGTGGCCGGCGACGTCGACCAGCCCGAAGACGGCGTCGCCGACCGCGACACCGGTGACGCCGTCCCCGATTTCGTCGACGACGCCCGCGGCGTCCACGCCGGGGATGTGCGGCAGGTCGAGGGGCAGTAACCGGTGGAGCACGCCAGAGCGCAGTTTCCAGTCGGAGGGGGTGACGCCGGCGGCCCGGACGGTGATGCGGATCTCGCCGGGACCGGCGTGCGGCTCCTCGGCATCGGCGACGGTGAGCACGTCAGGGGAGCCGTACTGGGAGAACTGAAGAGCGAACATGTCGGTGCCTCTCCCGAATGGAAGCAAAAGCGGACGGGGTGTTCCGTTTGTCTCGGACCTTAACATGAAATCGGAACACCCCGTCCACTTGCACTAAAGTGAGAGACATGATCGCCAACGCCTCTCGGATGCCGAGCGACACCGCCGAATCGCAGGGGCTGCGCACCGATGCGCTGCACAATCGCAATCGGATCGTCGAGGCGGCCCGCGAGACCTTCGCCGCACTCGGACTCGACGTGACGATGCGCGAGATCGCCCGGCGCGCCGACGTCGGGGTCGCGACGCTCTACCGCCGCTTCCCCACGAAGGAATCGCTGATCACCGAGGTGTTCGCCGAGCAGATAGCGGAGTGCGCGTCGGCCGTCGACGACGCCCTCGCGGACCCCGACCCGTGGCACGGATTCTGCACGGTCATCGAGAAGGCGTGCACCATGCAGGCCGTCGACAGGGGTTTCACCGCGGTGTTCCTCTCGGCGCTCCCCCGCGCGATCGGCTTCGAGCGGGAACTCGACCACAACGTACGCGGCTTCGCCGAACTGACGCGGCGCGCGAAGGAGAGCGGGCGGCTACGCGCCGACTTCGCGTACGACGATCTCAAGCTCCTGATCATGGCCAACGGAGGCGTCAGCGCGGAGTCCCCCGAGGCGACGCTGGCCGCGTCCCGCCGGCTGGTGGCCCTGCTGCTCCAGTCCCTCCACGCCCACCCGGCCGACCCGCCCGCCCCCCTTCCACCGTCCGTCGCCCTCGGACCGCATCACCTGGTGAACCCACCGACGGTGTGAAAGGTCCGGCTCCTCGTCAACAGGCCGTCGGCACGAAGACCATGAAATACGAGGAGCAGGTCGGCGCCGACCACTCGGGGGAGTGGGACGGCTTGGGGCGGCCCGGCTGAAGCCGGGGTCGGATCAGAACACGCGCAGCGCGGCGATGAGCCATTCGAAGGCGGGGACACCGGACGGAAACGGCGGCCTGCCGTTGAGCACGCCCACGAGCTGCCAGTACCGCTCCACCCGGCGGTCGGTGAACGTCTCCACCGCCTCGGCCACCCGGATACGGTCTTCGGCGGGCAGCTCCGGATCCACGATCCGATCCAGGATCGCCCTCCCCTCGGCCGACTCGGGGCTGATGCCGGCGGCCACCGCTCTCCCGGCGTGCTCAAGGACCAGCGCGGGATCGTACGGCTGCGGTCCGGACTCTTCGCCGGGTGTGGCGCCGGCCACCGCCATCTGGCGCACGCGCTCCTGGAAGCCGGCGTCACCGATGAGTTCGGCGAGTTCCAGCCAGGCCTCCACCTGCTCCGGGGTGGGTTCGTCCGGCAGCTCCGCCGGGATCTGGCGCATCGAGGCCGCGATCTGGGCCCCTGGCGCCTGCGGGTCGATGCCGTCGAACGTGCGGTCGACGAAGTCGTCGATCATTCGCTGCCGTTCCTGGGCGGACAGGCGGATCAACTTGTGCATGAGCATCATCTCCTCGGTCGTGCTCTCCTGCTGGGCGATTGACCGCAGCACTGCCCGGCGCAGCCGGAGGGAGCGGATCTGGGTGTCCAGCGCCCGCATGTGCGCCCGCGCGACGTCGGCCACCGTGCACTGCCTGGTAAGGACCTGCTGGACGGTGTCGAGGTCCAGCCCCAGTTCGCGTAGCGTCCGCACCAGGTCGAGCCGGGCCACCGCCTCCATGTCGTACAGGCGGAAGCCGCCCGCCGACCGGCGCGTCGGCGGGATGACGTCGATATCGGACCAGAAGCGGATCGTACGCACCGACAGGCCCGTGCGATCGGCCAGCTGTCCGATGGTGAGCAGTCGGTCGCGGTCGTTCACCACAGCAGCATCGACCCTCCAGCCGCTGGAGAGTCAAACCGATTACCTGCTTCCTCTCGCTCGATCCTGTGCGGCGGTGAATCTGTCGGCGGCGAATCGTACAGTGGCGGCATGATCATCATTTCTGGTTGGATCAGGGTCGATCCCGGCGCTCGTGACTCCTATCTGCGGGGCTGCGTCAGCGTGGTCGAGCAGGCGCGTGCCTCGTCCGGCTGCCTCGACTTCGCGCTCAGCGCCGACCTTGTCGAAGCCGATCGGATCAACGTCTACGAGCGCTGGGAGTCCGAAGAGAGTCTCGACGCCTTCCGCGGCTCCGGACCGGGCGACGACCAGACGGAGATGATTCGCGACGCCGAGGTGCTCCGCTACCGGATCTCCGGAGCCGGCCCAGCCTGAGTGGGTCAGCTGGACCAGCCGACCGGGTTCGAGCCTGACTCGCGGGAGATTCCCGATCCGGTGTCCGGGAAAGTGCCGTAGCGCTCGTGGTGCAGGTGGGCGAAGAAGTAGCACATCCTCTCGCACTCGGCGTCCGGCACCGCCTTCTTCGGATCCTCGGCCACCGCGGCGTAGAAGTCGCGGCCCAGCGCGACGATGAAGCCGCGCGCGTAGAGGAAACCGTCGTCGGAGCCGTCGGTGACCGCGTGGACGTCCGCGCGGTCGATGTCATGGAGCCTGGCCTCGACCACCCGGTCGAGGTCCGTCAGTTCGTCCGCCGACAACCCCTCGCTGAGGGAGCCGAGATTGCTCAGGAACCCCTTCAGCGCGGCGTCGACCACGGTGAACGGCGGATTGTCGTAAGGGTCCTCGCCGGGGGCGGGCGTCCGATGTGCCAGCTCCCGTCGCGCCCGGTCGACGTCCACCCCCAGCGGTGCCCAGGCCGCCTCCACCAGGTCCCAGAAACCTGCCTCGTCCTTCATGCCCGTCGCCGCCTCTCATGACCAACCCTGCGATCTGTGCCGCTCACCCAACCAGAAGGCACTGACAGTCAGCTGCCGTCCGGGCGGACGGCTGGGACGCGGCGGGTGGTGTGGCCGGCTCCAGCCGGGAGCGACAGCCGAACGCGACAGCCGGGTGGTCCGAGGGGATCGCCCCCTCGGGCCACCCGGCCGGCGGCCTCAGCCCCCGATCGCGGGCATGCTCTCGGGAACGGTCTCCGCCGCCTCCGGCCTCGGAGCCGTGAGAAGCCCCACCAGGTGGTCCGCGATCGCGGAGATGGTCGGCTGCTGCCACAGCAGGGTCGCGGGGAGACGGCAGCCGAAGCGCTTCTCCAGGCGCCGCCGGACCATGACGGTCATCACCGAGTCCAGCCCCTGCTCGACAAGGGGACGCCGGGGCGCCAGGTCCTCAGGGGCCAGCCTCATCACGGCCGCGATCTCCGCGCGGACCTCGGGCAGGACGCGCTCGCGCAGGTCCTCGGGCGTCAGGCCGGCGAACGCCTCCGCGGGCCCCCGGAGATCCTCCTCGGCCGGGGCGGGCGCGTCGATCACCGGATAGCGGAGTCCCGTAAGGTGTCCCACCACCCGGCCGTCCACGTCGGCCAGGAGCGCCCGAACGGTGTCGTCGGCATCCGGGTCCACGGCCGCGTCGATGATCACCGTCGAGGGTGGCGTGCCGATCAGCACCATCTCGTCGATGTGCACGACCATGCGCAGCACCGGATCGCCGGGGAACACGCAGGGCGCCACGGACATCGTCGCGTCCAGCGCCGGCGCCCAGCTCCCCGGTTCCCCGGTGCGGACCGTGGCCCGCAGCACGCCGTCTCCGCTCAGCAGCGTCTCGATCCTCCAGTCGAAGCCCGTCGAGGGCACGCCGACGGTGGCCAGCCGCCTGTGCACGAACCCGGGGTCGATCGGGGTGAGAGCGCCGGCGTCCGGCAGCACGTCGGGTTTCACCTGGCCCGGAGCGGCCACGTCCGCGGTGACGTGCACCAGCCAGGCGGGTTCGGGCTCGTCGGGGCCGGCCGGTGTACGGGCCGCGAGCCGTACCACCGGAGGCTCGTGCACGACCTGGATCTGCCTGCGCTCCGCGGTCATCAGCGGATGCATCATCTCCACGTCGGTGAGCGTGACGTCCTCGTCCTCGACCGCGTGCAGGAACGTGTTGACCAGCACGGCGGCGGGCACGATCTCGACCCCGTTGAGGGCGTGGCTGCCCGGGTAGGGCCGGTTGGCGTCCTCCAAACTGGTCCGCCACACCCGGGTCCGGCTGCCCGCGAGGCCGGTCCCGGCTCCGAGCAGAGTGTGGGAGTGCACGTCGTGCCCTCGGTTGTCGTCCTCGGCGTACGCCTCGCGCCAGTGGCGGCGGTGCTGCCAGGCGTACGGCGGCAGATCGGCCAGGCCGCCGGACGGCTGCAGCCGGCTCCAGTCCACGTCGACGCCGTGACAGTGCGCCGTGCCCAGCGCGACGAGGAAGGTCTGCGGCTCCGGCTGGTTCCGGCGCAGCGACGTGCCGACGAACACGTCCTCGAACCCGTTCTCCGAGAGCGTCTCGGTCACCGAGTGCGCGACCACGGGGTGAGGGGAGATCTCCAGGAACACGCGGTAGCCGTCCTGCGCCGCGGCCGTCGTCGCCGCGGTCAGCCGCACGGGGTCCCGGAGGTTCGCCGCCCAGTACGCGCCGTCCAGGACGGGCGTCGACCGGGGGTCCGCCAGCGCGGTCGTGTACATGGGGACGCGAGGCGCCCCGAACGAGAGATCGGCGGTGGCGGCGGCCAGTTCGACGGCCAGAGGCTCCATGTGCGGGCTGTGGAAGGCGACATCCGACGCCACCCGCCGCACCACGATGCCCTCGGCCGGCCACTCGTTCACCACCGCCTCGACCGCGGCGACATCGCCGGACAGCACGGTGGAGCCGGGTGCCGACGAGATCGCGGCCACCAGGTCGGCACGGCCGGCCAGCCTCTCCGCCGCCTCCTCGAAGGACAGGTCGACCATCACCATGGCCCCCTTGCCCTCGGCCTGGCGCAGCAGCCGGGAGCGGCGGCAGATCAGGCGGGCGCCGTCGGCGACGGTCATCGCGCCGGCCGTCACCGCCGCCGCGATCTCGCCGACGGAGTGACCGATGACGGCCTTCGGAGCGACCCCGTACGCGTTCCAGAGCCTGGCGAGGCCCAGCTGCATCACGAAGATCATGGTTTGCACGCGGTCGATGGTGTCGAGATCGCCGTCGGCCAGAACCTGCCGGGGAGAGAAACCGATCTCCTCGACGAAGATCGGCTCCACCTCGTCGACCAGGGACGCGAACTCCGGCACGGCGAGCAGTTCCCGTCCCATCCCGCGCCACTGGCAGCCCTGACCGGAGAAGACCCAGACCGGCCCGGGGCCGAGCTCGGGCAGCACGTCACCGGTGAGGACGGCCTCGGCCGGCACGTCCTCCGCGAGCCTGCGCAGGCCGGCCGCCAGCTCGTCCCTGTCCGCCCCGATCACGACGGCGCGACGGGCCAGATGGGTGCGCCGGAGCGCCAGCGTGTGCCCCGCCGACGCCAGGTCGAGCCCGTTGCCGAGGTGATCGGCGAGCCTGCCCGCGTACTGCCGCAGAGCCTGCTCCGACGCGGCCGACAGCGGGAACAGCTCTCCGGTCCCCTCACCCCGGGGCGCCTCCGGGGCCGAAGGGGCCTGCTCCAGCACGATGTGCGCGACCGTGCCGCCGTACCCGAAGCTGGAGACGCCCGCCCGGCGGGGGTGGTCGCGCTCCGGCCAGGCTGATC
Organism: Streptosporangium sp. NPDC049644; assembly: GCF_040675205.1. Classification (NCBI taxonomy): domain Bacteria; kingdom Bacillati; phylum Actinomycetota; class Actinomycetes; order Streptosporangiales; family Streptosporangiaceae; genus Streptosporangium; species Streptosporangium sp. NPDC049644. The sequence goes on from NZ_JBFAOJ010000094.1 coordinate 25,036, forward strand.
GTTCGGTCACCACGCGAAGGCCCGAGGTCTCCCACGGGATGGCCGGGTTCAGGGTGGTCAGCACGCTCGGGGGGATCTCACCGCGGTCGAGGGCGAGCACCGCCTTGATGACGCCGGCGATGCCGGCGGCGCCTTCGAGGTGACCGATGTTGGACTTGACCGAGCCGATGAGGCACGGGTCGCCGGGGGACCGCCGCGTGCCGTACACGGAGGAGAGCGCCCCCGCCTCGAGCGGGTCGCCAAGCCGGGTCCCGGTGCCGTGCGCCTCGATGTAGTCGACGGTGGACGGCGCGACGCCCGCCTGCCGGCAGGCCCGGGTCATCACGTGTTCCTGAGCCTCCCCGCAGGGCGCCATGATGCCGTTGGTGTGCCCGTCCTGGTTCACGGCGCTGCCGATGACGAGCGCGAGGATCCGGTCGCCGTCGCGCTGCGCGTCGGACAGCCGCTTGAGCACGACCACGCCGCAGCCCTCGCCGCGCCCGTAGCCGTCGGCCGACGCGTCGAACGACTTGGACCGCCCGTCGGGGGCCAGGGCTCCGGCTGTGCCGAGCGTGAGGGTCTGGCCCGGGGTGACCAGCAGGTTGACGCCGCCGGCGAGGGCGATGTCGCTCTCGCCGAGCCGCAGGCTCTGCGCGGCCAGGTGCAGCGCGACCAGCGACGCCGAGCAGGCGGTGTCGATCGCCATGCTGGGTCCGCGCAGGTCCAGGGAGTAGGAGATGCGGTTGGCGACGGCGCAGGTCGCGGCGCCGATCCCGGTCCACGCCTCGATCTGGGGCAGGTCCTCCAACAGGCGGCCGCCGTAGTCGGCCGTGCAGACCCCGATGAACGCCCCGGCGTCGGTGCCGGCCAGCCGGTGCGGCGGCAGGCCGGCGTTCTCCAGGGCCTCCCACACGGTCTCCATCAGGATCCGCTGCTGCGGGTCCATCAGCTCGGCCTCGCGGGGCGACAGGCCGAAGAACTCAGCGTCGAAGCCCTCGATGTCGCTCAGGAAGCTGCCGTGACGTACGGCGTCGCGCAGCGCGGCGGCGTATTCGGGGCTCCGGTTCTCATACCGGCGCCAGCGTTCGGCGGGCAGCGGCCGGGTCGTGTTCCGGCCGGCGCACAGCAGGTCCCAGAACTCGTCCGGTGAGCGGACGTCGCCGGGAAGGCGGAATCCGATCCCGACCACCGCCACCGGTTCCGCCCGGACTCCGCGCGGGCTGTCGACCATCTGCTTTCGTTTCCCTTCGGTTCAGACCCATTGAGGATTTTCGATGATCTTGATCACGGCGCCGGAGACGGTCACCCCCGGCCCGGTGCCGAGCATCAGCATGTGGTCGCCGGGGCCCAGCTGCCCGGTCATGAGCAGGTGGTCGAGGGAGAGGACCTGGTCGCCGGCCCCGCAGTGGCCGATGGTGCGGCCGTAGTCCCAGGTCGAGCGGGACATGGGCAGGTCGAGCGCGGCCATGCACCGCTGTTCGACGATCTCCTCGGAGTAGTTCATGAACGCCACCCGGGCGAGATCGCGGGCCTCGATCCCGCTCTCGGCCAGCGCGCGCTCGATGACCTCCATCAACGCCCGCTGGATCTTGAACAGCGCCGCGGTGGCCTCGCCCTTGGGCATGACCTGCTGCCGGAACTGCTCGTTCCTGGCCGCGAAGCTCATCCGGCGCCCGACCGTGACGCCCGGGGGGAACAGGGGTTCGCTGCCCCGGTGCAGCTCCTCGGCCTCGACCACCGTCGTCGTGCAGACCGACGTCAGGCGCGCGAAACCCCGCTCCTTGGTGAGCACGAGCGCGCCGGCTGCGTCCCCGCCGATGTAGCCGGGGCCCATCCGCCACCGGTCCATCAGCGGGGTGCCGTAATTGTCGGCGGCGACCAGCAAGGCGGCCTGCCGGCCGGGAGCGGCGCCCAGGTAGCCGGCCGCGAGTTCCAGGGCGATGAACATCCCGTTGCAGCCCTGCCGGATCTCGGTGGCCAGGACGTCCCCGCCGACGAGATGACGCTGCAGGTAGGAGTGCGGAGGCCAGCCGTCCGGTCCCTGGTGCCACGTCGAGGCGTACAGGAGAAGATCCAGGTCGGCCGGCGCCCGCCCGCTGCGCTTGAGCGCGCTCCGCGCCGCGTGCAGGGCCATCTCCGGAGCCGGTACGTCACCGGCCACCGCCGCCCCGGCCAGGTTGTGCAACTCGGCCTCTTCGGCCGGGTACCAGCCTTTGGCGACGGCTTTCTCGACGCTGACGACGGTCCGGGGGAGGAAGGTTCCCACTCCGCTGATGTACGTGTCCGCCAACTGCATGACTCTGCCCTTGCCCCGGCTAAACGGATTCGAGTTCTCTGACCATCGCCACGATGGTCACGACGTCCCGGAAGTTCTCGGGGTCGAGCTTCGCGGCGGGGATCGGGACGCCGATGTCCCTCCGCAGGAAGTTCAGCAGCCGCGCCGTCCGCAGGGAGTCCAGGAGACCCGACAGCAGGAGCGGGGTCGTCTCGTCGACCTTGATGTCGTCGCCGTCTGAGACGAGGTTCTCCTGGATGAAGTCGACCAGCCTTCGCGTGAGCTCGGTCATGCGCGTGCCCCTCTCGTGACGGGAGAGGTGGCCAGGACCCTGAACGCCGCCGCGGCGACGGACGTTCCGGAGCCGAACCCGACCATGAGCAGGTGATCGCCGGCCACGAGCCCGCCGGTCGCGATCAGATGCTCGAAGGCGATGAACTGGTCCACCGCGCCGCAGTGACCCACGCGCCTTCCGTAGTCCCAGGTCGTCTGGTCCTCGTCGATGCCCAGCCAGGACATCTGCCCGTCCAGGTCCTCGCGGCGGCCGTGCGGCAACGCCACCCGGGTGATGTCGGAAAGTCCGATCCCGGCCTCGTCCAGGGTCTGTTCGACCTGCTGCATCATCGTTTTCTGGATCGTCAGATGAATTCCGGTTCCCTGCGCCTTGAGCAGCCGCTGGCGGAACTCCTCGTGCCGGTCTCCGAAACTCAGCCCTCTGCCGATGGTGGCGTCCGGGGGGAACAGGGGGTAGGCGCCGTCGTTGACCGCGTCGGCCTCCGGGATCACCGTCACGTTCACCGACAGGAGCTCGGCCATGCCGTACCCCTTGCCGAGGATGAGCGCGGCCGCGGCGTCGCCGATCAGCGCCCCGGGGGTCATCCGCCAGCGGTCCACCAGCGGGGTGCCGTGGTTGTCCGAGGAGACGACCATGGCCGTCTCCCGGTCCGCGTCGGCCTGCAGATAGCTCGCCGCCAGTTCGAGCGAGCTGATCATCCCTACGCAGCCGCTCCGGATCTCGAACGCCGGCACGTTCCCGCCGAGGAGGTGCGTCTGCAGGTAGTGCTGGGGCTGCCAGCCGTTCGGGCCCTGGTGCCAGACCGACGGGTAGAGCAGAAGGTCGAGATCGCGCGGGGAGGACTCACCCCAGCGGTCGTACGCGTCCAGGACCGCGAGCCGCGCCATCTCGGGCGCGGGCATGTCGCCGGCCACCGCCGCGCCGATCTGCTGGAACCTCTCGACCTCCTCGGCCGGGTACCAGCCCTCACGAACCGCCTGCTCGACGCTCACACTGTCAGGCACATAAACGCCGAGGCTCCTGACGAATATGTTGGATGTACGCACACGTCCCCTAACTCATCGACGATCCCGGACAACGGCCTTCTGGCAGCGGAAGACGGCTTATCCGATTTATTTCGGGTCACGGGATATCAAGTGACCTGCGGCCGGGCAATGAAAAACGGGAAATGGGCCGGCGGCCGTCGGAGGCAACAATAGGGGCGGACCGTTAGGTAAAGCAATATGGACGCGAGCGGCCGGTCGGTGACATTCTGTGATCGGGTTTCGACGGAATGTATTCGGCTCTGGAAATGTGCCTTTCCGCTCCAGGTCACGGTTTTCCAGAATGTAATTCTTTGGAATCCCGGTGACAAGGGAACGGTGCCGGGCCCTCGCCGTTCGGCTCGGACCCGGCACGTCGTCTCAGGCGGGCACCCTCGTGCAGACGATGTTGTTGAGTTTGAACTGGGCCGGAATGTCGTTCGTCCCGGTGGCGGTCGCGGAGAAGCCGAAGTTCTGACTGGAGTTGGGGCCGATGTAGGAGTTGTGGCCGGCGTCACGAGCGGTCACCTGGGTGCCGGCCTGGGTCGCCGTGGCGTTCCAGGCACTCGTGATCTGCTGGTTGCCCGGCCAGGTCCACGTCAGGGTCCAGCCCTCGATGGGGGTCGTGCCGGTGTTCCTGATGGTCACGCTGCCGTTGAAGGCGCCGTTCCAGACGCCGGTGGCGTAGGTGACCTCGCAGGAGGTGCCCATCTTGAGCCCGCCGCGCAGGAAGGTCGCGAAGTTGGCCCAGGTGGGGTTCAACGTGCCGGTGCCGACGGTCTCGGCGCAGTTGGTGGTGGTGCGGACGGTCTGCATGCCGTACTGGGCGGGGTTCATGATCTGGGGCACCATGTGATCCGCCCCGGGTACCGAGACGAACGTGGCGTTGCCGCACTGAGCCTTGATCCTGTTGTAGAGCAGGACGCTCTGCCCGTGCGGTACCAGGAAGTCGGCCTGGCCGTGCAGGAACATCAGCGGCGGGTCGTTGCCGTCGACGTAGGTCATCGGATTGGCCTTGGCCACCTGGGCCGGGCAGGTCTGGATCGGGCAGCCGACCAGGAGGGATTCCGGGGAGGCGGGAGAGTCGTGGTCAAGCCCGCCGGTCGGCAGGTTCTGCGCGTTCATCTGCAGGAAGTCGGTCGGGCTGTAGAAGGCGAGTCCTGTCTGCACGGCGCTGGAGACGCCGGTCGTGCCGAGGGTGCCCTCCAGCGCCGCCACGCCGCCGGACAGGGTGGCCATCTCCGTCAGCCAGCCGCCCGAGGAGTCGCCCATGATCGCGAAGCGGTTGGGGTCGAGCTGGTACGTGGCGGCGTTCGCGCGCAGCCAGCGGATGGCCGCCTTGATGTCGTGCACCTGGGCCGGGAAGATCGCCTGGGCGCTGGACCGGACGCTGACGCCGGCCACGGCGAAGCCCAGCGGGTTGAAGATGTTCGCGATCGCGTCCGTGCCGGCCTTGCCGTCGTCGCTCGTCCACGCCGAGCCGGTGTGCCAGATCAGCAGCGGCCGGGGCGTGATGCCGGTGGACGGCAGGTAGAGGTCCAGTAGATGTCCCCTGCTACCGGCCGGTTGTGCGGGCGCGTAAGCGATATCAGTGATCACCTGCGTGGCGTGAGCCGGCGGCGCGGAAGCCACTGACACACCGACGGTGGCCAGCACGGTCATCGCCATGCCGACAATCATGGCCCTGCGGATTCGAGCTTGCATGGTGCGGCTCCGGTTGGTCGGATGATCGCCGCTTCCCCGGTGACCGTCCGTGTCTTCTCCTGTGCCGGGGCAGCCACGATCAGCACGCCGACCGTAGCGCATGTGAGAACAACGTCCTGCTCGAGTGTCGCGGCTTACATCGATATGGGCGGGGAGACGATATGACAGGTAAGTGATGATGGTCAAAGTTTTCTGTGCATCGTGCCAATCGAACAGGAAGAGTGGTATAAATCGTACTTTATAGATCACATAGTACGAAGACAGTCCAGATCATCCATGGCATGCACAGGCGGTCGGATACCCGCCCACGAGGTCTTTCAAGGCCGCCACGTCTGGAATTGGACAGCGGCTGGAACCCCCGGGAAGCGGCACTGGTTTACCAGCGGTAAACATCCGTGAAACATGTGCCGCCCACGACAACGCCGATGAAAGTTTCAGCGCCTTCCCGCGCCGAGTCGAACGTGACAATCGTCATGGTGCGTGGTGGGTGATAATGTCCACCGTCATGATCTCCCCAGTCACAGGAGGACGAATGCGAAAGGTACGCGCTGTTCTCGTCTCGGCCGTCATGGTTCTCGGCGTGTCGCTGACGATCGGCGCCACCCCGGCGCACGCCGAAAGGCTGGCCGGCGTCTTCAAGGAGCACTCGGAGTGCGAGCGGATCGGAACCTCCGGCATCACCCAGGGCTGGTGGGACGGCTATTCATGCGTGTGGGAGGGCGGCTACCGCTATTACTTCCTCTACGCGTGACCCCGTGAGACGCACGCGTCCCCGGCTCTGCGGGATCGAACCGGGGGCGCGAGCCCGTGACCCACGGGTCGCGGCTTCAAGCCCCCCGCCCCACCACGCCGACCTGCGGCTTTACCTGGACCTGTAGTCGCGTCGGCTCTCCGGAGCCTACGCCGTGGACCGACACCGCTTTTCCGGAACGGGCGTCGCCTGCGGTAGACGCCGAACCGGATGACACACGTCATGCCGCGTTGCCTGCCGGTGGGGCCTTCGTAGCCGTCGTGCGGTGGCACGATCCGTCCCTGAGCCGTTGGCCGGATCCAAGCACGGCGCCGTTCACCTGGAAACGGTGAGTAAACGCCAACTTACTGCGGGTTCGAACCCGGTCGGGACGCCTTTGGCATGATGCGTTGTGCGACATCGGGCCACGCGGACGCATACGGGGAGACGATGAGTACAGACGATCGAATCGAACGGGCCAGGCTGGCTTGCCAACGGGCCGTCTTCGTCGGCGACGTCGATGCGCTGGACACAGCGGAGCGGGAGTTGAACATGGTCGAGGCCGATCTCGCCGTAGCACGCGGCCGGATCATGCAGGCTCGTTCTCATGAACAGCGAACCGAGAATCCCGACGAACTGGCCTTGTTCCAGCGCGCCACCGAGCTCTATCAGGGGCTCGGCGACGTACGAGGCGAAGGCGAGGCGCTGTTCTGGGTCGGCACGTACCACCAGATGTCCATGCGGGACAACGACACCGCGGTTCCCTTTCTCGAACGGTCATATGAACTTGCGGCGCAGGTCGGCGACAAGCTCACGATGTCGTACGCGCTTCGACATCTGGGATACGCGGACCACATCGCCGACCGGCTGGACGCCGCGCGTGAGCGTTTGGAGGAGTCGACGCGGCTTCGACGAGAGATCGGGCTCTTGCCCGGTGTTGCCGCGAACCTGGTCGGGCTGGCCTACGTCGCAGCTGCACAGGGTCGCCGTGATCACGCCTTGGCGCTGATCGAGGAGGCGGGTTCGATCGCCGACGCCAGCGGCGCCCAGGCCATCATGCGCCAGGTCGAGGAGGCGAGAACGCAACTGTAGACAGCTCGGACATGACCCGCTCAATGACACACCGAACGACGGGTCATGCCCAAATGAGACACGGTTTCAGCCCCGTCCAACGGACCGCCGAAGTTCTCGGACAGCTGGACCATCAGGAACGAGAACTCGCAGGTCCCGGTGGACTTCCGGTTCGGGAACCCGGCGAGCCCGGCCTTCCCGCGAGCCACCGGCAACGTGATGGGCCGGCTGGGCACCGTCGCCGCTCCTCATCCGCGGCGTTCGGGGGCGCTGAGGACGTCGGCGAGGTCGTCCACCGACAGTCCCCGGCCCGGCTTCGCCTTGGGCGCGGTGATCGTCATCGGCCTGTCCCAGTTCCGGTACTGCGTGGCCAGGTGTCCCCGCAGGATCCGGTCGTGTCCGAGCCCCGGGACCTCGGGCCGCGGGTGCGCGTAGAACCGCCAGCCGACCCGGTACGGCCATCCGCGGTCGTCGTACATGTACGTCCATGTCACCTCGGACGTCCCGAGGGCCGAGGTCCCCGCGGCCTCGCGGAAGCTGGGCGAGACGCGATAGAGCTCCTTGAGCGTGATCGTCCCGGTCAGGGTGTAGATCCGCTGCCTGCGGCCGGTGGTGTGGTCCTTGAGCCATGGCGCGACGCTCTTGCGGCTCTTGATGGACAGCAGCTTGCGTAGCGTGGCCGGTTCCAGGACATTGATGAGCTGATCGCCGTAGGCGGCGGCGGCGCCGTCGGCCCGGCCGGTGCGCACCCAGGTCTTCGCCCGCGGCGCTAGCTGGTACTGCCAGCCGCCCACGCTGATCGTGCGCAGCGTCCCCACCGTGCGGAGCACACCGGCGAAGTAGGGGTCGTCGGGGGCCTCCTCCGCCATCAGCTCCTTGTTGCTCACGCTGAGCTGCCGAACGTGCTCCGAGGCGATCACACCGGCCTGCCCCAGCTTGACCTTGCCGGTTCCGCGCACGCCCATACCGCTCCCGATGAAGGTGCGCCTGCCGTTGCTCAGTCGCACCTCCTTGGACAGGTCTGTAGAGGCCTGGCCGTAGAACTCGGTCGTCGCGCCGGCGCCGCGGGCGAGCAGCGAGCGCAGGCCCGCCACCGGGTCGGGTTCGGCTGTCCGGGCGTGGGCGGCGGTGGGAGCGGCGGTCACGAGGGTTAAGGCGATGATGAGGGGTCGCATGCCGCACATCCTGGTGGTGAGTGAAGATCAAGTTTGGGTGGAGTGAATCTAGCGTGCGATCACGACAATGGGCGTGACGGAGGCTTTCACGGCCCGGCTCGCCCTTCCAGCATCCGGCTACTGTTGCTCCGCGTGACGCATACCGAGATCGAGATCACCGCGGAGCTGGTCCGGGATCTGCTGCGCGACCAGCACCCCGACCTGGCCGATCGCCCTGTGCGGCTCGGCGCGCGGGGTTGGGACAACCAGCTATGGCAGCTCGGCGACGACCATGCCGTCCGCGCGATCTGGGAAGACGCCGCCGAGCCCGGCCGGCCCGGCCCGGCACCATGGCTCCACGGCGACCTGCATCCGGCCGACATCCTCACCGGGGACGGCACGATCTGCGGCGCGATCGACTTCGGCGACCTCTGTACGGGCGATCCGGCCTGCGACTTAGCCGTCGATGTCCGGTGAAGCGCAACATGCCGGGGTGTCACACTCAGCGGTAGGTGGGCCTGTGATGCGATGTCAGTCTTCTGGAAGCGGTCGTACGCTGAAAGGAATGCTGGACAGCTCTTCGTCGTTCACGGTGAAGATCCATTTGTAATGATGGCCCGGATTCAAGGGCGGGGGCGGCACGTTCACCGTGAAGCTGGTTTGCAATCCCGTCTTCTGTAGGATTTCATCGACTTCGACCTGTGCTGCCTTGCCCAATCCGACACTTCCGCCGAACTGAATCGGCCTCCCACCTTCCGGGGACGGTGTCGTAACTGATTTACCGTCCTCGTCGACCAGGTAAAGGTTGAATTCGTGCGGCGAGCTTGCTTCATCCCAGGACAGCCGCATGAAGACGGCAATCGTCATAGCCGGAACAGCGGGACCGGTTACCGACCATCCTGCGCCAAGCATATGAATTTTTCCGGTGGCCGAGTCGGGCTGAGCGGAGTCGCATAAGAGAAGGAACGCCTGCACTATGCGCTCCTTCGAATAAGATTGACGGCCATGACACCTGCTGTGCTATTTTGCGCCGCTGTCGTCTGTGTTTCTCCTCCGGTACCCTTCATGCGAACTATGAGTGAGGAAGGCGCCTGGGTCGCGGGTTCCTTGGCAGTGGTCACGCAGACCGTGTGGCGAACTTCGGCTCCGATGGCAAGGGCGTAGCGGCGAATCGTGGAAAGATGTGGATCTCCCCCGATGCGCTCGAAGTCGGAAACGGACGGCTGGCTGCGCCCCATGCGGCTCGCCACATCCGACTGAGAGAGGCCGAGCTGCTTGCGCGTCGTGACAAGAGCTTCGATCAGCTGCATGTCACGCTCGATGGCAGCGCTCTCCCGGCGCACGGCAGGGTCATCTAGATCGATGCCCAGCAGATCGGCGATGTGCTGATCCATCATGACCTCCTCATATCGGGTTCACCTTATATCCTGCCCCGCCACTCGGCCAGCCGATCCCGAGCGACTTCCATGGCCCGGTCTTGAGCCCCGGAGCCTCCCTTCATGTGGAATTTGAGACCGAGAAGGAGGTGTTCCCCCCGGGGGTTGACGGCGTAGTAAAGGCGGTACTCGTTCGCCTCGTAGGTGAGCCGAGCCTCGTGTAGCCCTCTGCCCAGGTGCTTGGTGTCGCGTCGAAGTGTCGCGCCATCCTCGATGCGCCGCATGAGGTTCCCTAGCTCCAGCATCGGCGGCCTGCCCTGCAAGACCTCGTGGATCTCCTTGCTGACCACAGCAGATCCAGAAGCTGTGGTGTAGAGCCGCCAGGTTGATCTCGGTCTGTCCTGCACGCGTGCATCTTTGCCTGCGTTTGGCTATCGATGGTGAATGAACCTACATGGCTTTAAGTGCACTTGCTCTCCAACTCGGGGAGTTCACTCCGGCAGGTGTGGATCGTGCGGCTGAGTTGGTAGGAGTTGAGGCCCGAATTGTGTTAAAAGTCCGAGAGTGAGGTGCTTACTGGGGCGACCATAAGTTTTGGTACGTGTAGGGCGGCGCTGGATGTATAGCTAGAAAAGGTGGTGGAGCGACGTTCGAGGAAAAGGTCTCCGCCCTTGCGGTTGCTGGAGCAGGCCATGTCACCGACCTGAAAGTCCTCGCCCAGATGGACATTCCTCGGAGGAGGTTTCCTGTGAGACCCCCGACCTTTCACGCGGGCAGGTCCATGAACATCTCTGACGACGCGTTCGAGGAGCTGTTGGCCGGCTTCGAGCACAGCGCCGTTCACCTGGAGATGCGGGATGCCTACGGCACCGCG
>NZ_JBFAOJ010000095.1:0-34633 GCF_040675205.1 Streptosporangium sp. NPDC049644
GGCGAGACGCAGGCTACTTCATCCTCCCCGCAGGCGGCCGCAACCTCCTCCCCCCCCACGACCGGAGCGCCCGGCCCAACAACCGAACCCGCTCACCGATTGTCACAGTGTGCGTGAGAAACGCCGCCCCCCGAGCCTGGACCAGGCTCGCTCTCCCCCCTGCCGGTCCCGCCGCGCTCGCACTGCTCACGGCCGTGGTGCTGACGTCCGGCTGTGGCGAGACGCAGGCTCCTGCCTCCTCCCCGCAGGCGGCCGCCACCTCCTCCGCCCCCACGACCGGAGCGCCCGGCCCCGCCTCCTCCTCCAGCCCCGCGGCCACCCCCGAGCTCTTCGGCACCGAGTTCCAGGTCGCCCCCGAGCACGACTGGAGCAAGGGCGGCCCGCCTCCCTTCGAGGGTGTCCTGCGCGGCTGGCTCACCGACGTGGACGAGGGCGGCGTGGCCGAGTACCGGCCGATCCGCTTCACCCAGAGCGGCGGCGAGGACGGTCACTTCGACGGCCCCGAGGAAGGCGACGTGACCCGTTATGCGGCGCCCATCGCCGAGGACGTGCTGTTCCTCGCCGACAGTGGCTGCGATGGCTCGTCGCAGACCTACGACAAGGCCACCAACCTCGGCACCGAGAGATGCACCCGCCAGGCGTTGATCGACAACGTCAAGGAGGCGGCGTCCCTGGCCGGGGTGGAGGCCTCTACCGGCCGGCCCTGATCACCACGGAGAACGGCAGGATCACCAAGGTTGTCGAGATCTTCTGGCAGGGCGGCGGCTGATCCGGCCCGCCGAGCCCGGTGCCCGCGCGTCGCTCGCACCCGGCGGCGATCCGAGTCCGAGACGCGTCCGCGCTTAGCCGCTCACAGCCCGGGGCATAAGCCGTACGACCGAAAACCCCATGATCCCTCCCACGAGAGGGGTTCGGCGAATAGTGTGAGGCAATGGATCGTCGCATCTTCGGGCTTGAGAACGAGTACGGCGTCACCTGCACATTCAGGGGGCAGCGGCGGCTGTCACCCGACGAGGTAGCGCGTTATCTATTCCGCCGTGTCGTCTCCTGGGGCCGATCGAGCAACGTCTTCCTCCGCAACGGGGCACGTCTGTATCTCGACGTGGGCAGCCACCCCGAGTACGCCACCCCCGAGTGCGACAACGTCGTGGAGCTCGTCACCCACGACAAGGCGGGCGAGCGCATACTGGAGGGTCTCCTCGTCGACGCCGAGAAGCGTCTTCGCGAGGAGGGCATCGCCGGCGACATCTACCTGTTCAAGAACAACACCGACTCCGCGGGAAACTCATACGGCTGCCACGAGAACTACCTGGTGGGCCGGCACGGCGAGTTCGGCCGCCTGGCCGACGTGCTGATCCCGTTCCTGGTCACCCGGCAGATCATCTGCGGGGCCGGCAAGGTGCTGCAGACCCCGCGCGGTGCGGTCTACTGCGTCTCCCAGCGGGCCGAGCACATCTGGGAGGGCGTCTCCAGCGCCACCACCAGGTCGCGCCCGATCATCAACACCCGTGACGAGCCGCACGCCGACGCCGAGCGGTTCCGCCGCCTGCACGTCATCGTCGGCGACTCCAACATGAGCGAGACGACCATGCTGCTCAAGGTCGGTGCCACCGACCTGGTGCTGCGCATGATCGAGGCGGGCACCGTGATGCGTGACCTGTCCCTGGAGAACCCGATCAGGGCCATCCGGGAGGTCTCCCACGACATGACCGGGCGGCGGCGGGTCCGGCTGGCCAACGGCAGGGAGGCGTCCTCGCTGGAGATACAGGAGGAGTACCTCTCCAAGGCCCGTGACTTCGTCGACCGCCGCGGCGGCGACGAGATCAGCCAGCGGGTGCTGGAACTGTGGGAGCGCACGCTCAACGCGGTCGAGACCGGCAATCTCGACAAGGTGGCCCGCGAGATCGACTGGGTGACCAAGTACCAGCTGATCGAGCGCTACCGCAAGAAGTACGACCTCCCGCTGTCGAGCCCCCGGGTCGCCCAGCTCGACCTCGCCTATCACGACGTGCACCGCCGCCGTGGCCTGTTCTACCTGCTGCAGAAGCGTGGCGCGGTGGAGCGGGTGGCCTCCGATCTGAAGATCTTCGAGGCCAAGTCGGTGCCGCCGCAGACCACCCGTGCCCGGCTGCGCGGGGAGTTCATCCGCAAGGCGCAGGAGAAGCGCCGTGACTTCACGGTCGACTGGGTGCACCTGAAGCTCAACGACCAGGCGCAGCGCACGGTGCTGTGCAAGGACCCCTTCCGCAGTGTCGACGAGAGGGTGGACAAGCTCATCGCCGGAATGTGATGGTCACGCTTCGGCAAGCTCCTTCCATGCTTACCTCCTCCGTATGCCGGTACGGGTAGTGTGGCGCGAACCTGACGTCTGCTTGAGGGATACCTATGCGCCGCCGCAGCATGGCCGTACTGGCCGCAGTGCCTCTGATGTTCGCCGCAGCATGCGGCTCGGGAGGGGACACGGCCACCGGCGCCTCCAGCCCCGCCGGCAGCGGAGCCACCGAGCTAAAGGTGACCGGGGAGATCGGCGCCAAGCCGAACGTGGTCTTCCCGGCCAAGGTCGTGGAGACCTCCTCCTACAAGGTGCTCACCCCCGGCACCGCGGGGGAGACCGCCAAGCCCGGCACCAACGTGGTGGCCAACTTCACGGTCTTCGCCTGGGACGGCAAGGAGAACAAGCTCGCCGGCTCGACCTACGACGAGGGCGGCCCGCAGGTCATCACGCTCAACGAGCAGGTTCCGGAGATCCTCAGAAAGGGCTTCGCCGAGACCAAGGGCGGCGGCAGGTTCCTGTCCGTCGTCGCCAAGGACGCGCTGCCCAAGGAGCAGCAGGCGCAGGCCCCCGCGGGCCAGTCGCAGGTCTTCGTGGTCGACGTGGTCGGCGTCCCCGAGGGGAACGCGGCCCAGGGCACCGCGACCGACCCCGGCCTCGCCGGCGTCAAGGTGGAGAACCCCGGGGGCGAGACCGCGCCGAAGCTCACCACCAAGACCAAGGAGAAGGCGCCCAAGGAACTCGTCGCCAAGACCGTGATCAAGGGCGCCGGGCCCGAGGTCAAGTCCGGTCAGTCGATCCTGGTCCAGTACGCCGGGAAGATCTGGGGTTCGGACGTCGAGTTCGACAGCAGTTGGTCCCGCGGTGGCCAGCCGATCATGTTCCAGATCGGCACCGGCAAGGTCATCAAGGGCTGGGACCAGGGTCTGGTCGGCGTCCCAGTGGGCAGCCGGGTGCTGCTGAGCATCCCGCCGGACCTCGGTTACGGGAAGGCGGGCTCCGGCGACAAGATCAAGGGAACCGACACCCTGGTCTTCCTGGTCGACGTGCTGGCCGCTTACTGACGCTCCCTGAGGAGCGACTCACCCCCGAACCCGGCCGTGCGTGCACGGCCGGGTTCGCGTTTTCCGATTGCGATCTTCAGCTACTGACAATTCTCCCAATAGGGCGTTAGGGTTGGCTCAGCCACCGGCCCCGGGAGTTCGGATGCGTCCCACGGCACTGCTCGCCGCGCTTTCGCTTGTGCTGGTCACCGCCTGTGCCTCCGGCGACGGGCAGACGGGGCCGGAGGTCGAGGTGCTCGGGAGCTTCGGTGACAGGCCCACCGTGCGCTTTCCCGAGGGCGCGCCCTCCGGCGGCTTGAAATTCACCGAGCTGATGACGGGCACCGGCGCGGAGATCGGGGGGAACGACCTGGTCGTCGCCCAGTACACCGCACACGTGTGGGACGGCAAGGACAACCGCCTGCTGGCCTCCAGCTTCAACCAGGGCGCCCCGGCGTCCTTTCCGCTGAACCAGACGATCACCGGTGTGGGCAAGGCCCTGCGCGGCCACAAGGTCGGCAGCCGGGTGGTCGTCGCGGTTCCGCCGGAGGAGGCGTACGGTCCCAACCCGCCCGGCGGGATGACCGTCGAGGACGAGCTGTTCTACGTGGTCGACGTGCTCGGCGCGTTCCCGCCCGGCGCCGCCGCGAAGGGCGGGGGCGGGGTTCTCGACGGGGTCAGGGTCACCGGAACCTCCGGCGGGCGCCCGGTCATCTCCCTGCCGGACACCGCGCCGCCCGCCGACCTGAGGAGCAAGATCCTCGTCCGGGGCGCCGGGGCCGAGACCCGTGCGGGACAGCTCGTCGTCACCCAGTACGAGAGCAGGGTCTGGGGCAAGGACGTCTCCGACTCCACCTGGGCGGCTGGGCACCCCAAGGCCTTCCAGATCGGCAAGGGCCGCGTCATCGCGGGCTGGGACCGGGCTCTGGTCGGCGTCCCGGTGGGCAGCCGGGTCCTGATGGTCGTCCCGCCCGGGTTCGGCTACGAGAACGGCCTGCCGCCGTCCGTCGAACCCGGCGAGACGCTCGTCTTCGTCGTCGACGTGCTGGCCGCCTACTGATCCGTGCGCCGGACGCGACCTTCGCCGCCCCCGCCTACAATCCGGGCTGTGAGCGGTGATGACCTCGACAAGGTGGCGGTACTGCATGACCCGGTGCGCCGGGCCGTCTACGACTATGTGACCTCCTGTGGCAGGGAGGTGGGGCGCAACGAGACGGCCGGGGCGGTGGGGATCCAGCGGACTCTGGCCGCCTTCCACCTCGACAAACTTGTCGAGGCCGGTCTGCTCGACGCGGGCTTCAGACGGCTGACGGAGCGGACGGGACCCGGCAGCGGCCGGCCGGCGAAGGTCTATCACAGGGCGCGGGGGGAGTGGCAGGTCAGCGTGCCCGCCAGGGACTACCGAACGCTCGCCCTGGTACTGGCCGAGGCGGTCGAGTCGCTCGGCGGGGAGGAGCGGGCCGAGCAGGTCGCGCGACGGGCCGGGGCCGGGTTGGCGCGCCAGGACGATGATCTCGTCGGGGCGCTGCGGCGGGGCGGCTACGAGCCGTACGAGGAGGAGGGCAGGGTGCGGCTGCGCAACTGCCCGTTCCACGTGCCGGCCGAGGAGCATCCGCTGCTGGTCTGCTCGGTGAACCTGGGGCTGTGCCGAGGGCTGCTGGAGGCGCTCGGCCAGGACGCCTCGGCGGCCCGTCTGGATCCGCGCCCGGAGGAGTGTTGCGTCACCTTCTCTAAAAATAATGAGAATTGACATAGAAGGGTCGGGGGTGATCTGCTGTGCTCATGCATCTGGCCCAACTGAACATCGCCCATATGCGCGCTCCCGTCGACTCTTCGGAGCTGGCCGCCTTCGTCGCCGGTCTCGACCCCATCAACCGGCTGGCCGAGGCGGCTCCCGGCTTCGTCTGGAGACTCAAGGGCGGTGACGCCCCCGAGGACACGGTCAAGCACGACCACGGTGACCACCTGCTGGTCAACCTCTCGGTCTGGGAGTCGCGCGAGGCGCTGTGGGACTACGTCTACCGCAGCGGCCACCTGGAGTTCCTGCAGCGGCGCAGGGAGTGGTTCCTGCGCATGGCGGAGCCGTCCTCGGTGATGTGGTGGATTCCCGAGGGGCACGAGCCGAGGCTGGCCGAGGGGATGGAACGCCTGGAGCGGTTCAGGAGGGAAGGCCCCACGTCTGAGGCCTTCACCTTCAAGGATTTCTACGACAGCAGCGAGGCGGTGTGGCGTCCGGCGGCGGCCGAGGCCAGGAAGTAGGCCAGGTCCTCGTCCAGGCCGCGGCCCATCGTCGACAGCCTGACCGGAGACTCCCGCAACGCCGCGTACAGCCCGTCCACCGGCACCTCGACCAGCTCGTGCCGCGCGGCGAGCGGGCGCGACTGCTCGGTCACCCGCCTGCCGAAGTCGCCGGGCAGCACGGGCACGGCGATCTGGGCGGGGGCCAGCGCCACCCGCCCGTAGGCGGTCAGCGAGTGGTGTGAGACCCCGATGTGGCGCTCGCGCAGGTCGCCCTCGCTGACCCGCAGCGCCGCGACCGGGCGGCCCCCGAGGACGGCGGCGGCGTTGACCGCCTCGCCGGCCGAGACGCCGGAGAAGCCCCAGCGGGTGCCGCTGCCCAGATTGCCCGGCCCCTGGGTGACGACCGCGACGTCGGCCCCCAGGACGTGCCGGGCCGCCAGCAGGCCGGTGTGCGGCGTCACCGCCTCCACGTCGCCGCCGAAGGCCTGGCCCACCGTGACCACCCCGCACAGCCAGCCGGCCTCCCGCAGCCGCGCGCACGACATGGAGAACCAGGCGGGCAGCGCGCCCCCGTCGAGCATCACGTAGGCGACCCTGGCGGGCCGGTGCCCGCCGGACTCCCCGGTACGCGGCGGATTCGAGCCGTACAGGCCGCAGAGAATCGCCGGCAGGGCCGAGTGCAGGTCGGCGACGATCACCGGCATGCCGTCCACGGAGTCGGCGTCACGCAGGAGGTGGTGGAAGGGCGAGTCCTGCTCGTCCGCGCCTAGTACGGTGGTCTGCAACGGGGTGTAGCGTGCCTTCACCAGGTGTCCGGGACCTTGAGGATCTTGTGGCAATCGGTCGGGAACAGCCACCACCATGGCGTAACCTCCCGTACCGAGACCCATCGCGAGCGCGGTCGTGTTGAGCAGCACCACGTCACCGGGCTCCGGGCGTCCCACCAGGGCCGGGTAGGCGAGCGCGCGCGCCTCACCGTCCTCGGTGGTCACGTCGAGTTCCATTGCCCCCGGCCATTCGCGCCGGATCCGTACGACCTCGCCCCTGCGCCATCTGATCACGGGGGAAGGGTAGCGTCACTTGAACAGGGAGGAGGCCGGATGTCGCGTCGGAAGACCGAGCGGCTGCTCAATCTCGTGATCTGCCTGCTGGCCACGCGGCGGCCGCTCAGCGCCGAGCACATCCGCCAGGCGGTGCCGGGCTACGACGCCGACAACGACGAGGCCTTCCAGCGGATGTTCGAGCGGGACAAGAACGAGCTGCGTGAGATCGGTATCCCGATCGAGGTCCACAAGGACCCCTGGGAGGAGGATCCCGGCTACCGGATCGTCCGCCAGGCCTACGAGCTGCCGGAGATCACTCTGGAGCCGGACGAGGCTGCGGTGGTGGGTCTGGCGGCCCAGGTGTGGCAACGGGCCAGTCTGGCCGAGGCGGCCAGTGGCGCGCTGCTGAAACTGCGTGCCGGGGGCGTGGAGACCGACGAGGCGTACGGGGTGCTCGGCGGAGCGCTGGAGTTGCGCGTCGACACCCAGGATCCCGCCTTTCCCGCGCTCTGGGAGGCCGTGCGTGACCGGCGGGCGGTCCGCTTCGCCTACCGGGCGGCGGCCAGCCAGAACGTGCTGACCCGCACCGTGGAGCCGTGGGGCGTGGTCAGCCGCCGCGGCCGCTGGTACATGGTAGGCCACGACCGTGACCGGGACGCGCCGCGGGTCTTCAGGCTCAGCCGGATCGGCGGGGCGGTCACCACCGTCGGCCGCCCGGGCTCCGTGGTGGTGCCCGAGGGCGTCGACATCAAGTCCATGGTCGTCTACAGCGACGCCGCGGTCCGGGAGCGTACCGCTCTCGTCCGGGTCAGGCAGGACACCTGCCAGGGGCTGCGCCAGGTGGCGAAGGCGGTGCGGCCCGCCGGCGACGGATGGGACGAGCTGGAGGTCGACTTCACCGATCCCGGCCGGCTGGCCGGGTGGATCGTGGGCTTTGCCGCCGACGCGGAGGTGGTCGGCCCGCCGGACGCCCGCGACGCGGTGATCTGCCGCCTGAAGGGAGCACTCGCGTGAGCACCGCCGATCGCCTGCCCAGGTTGCTGGCGCTGGTGCCCTACCTGATGTCGCACCCCGGGGCACAGGTGCCCGAGGTCGCGAAGATCTTCGGCCTGAGCGAGAAGCAGCTCATCGACGACCTGCAGCTGGTGTGGATGTGCGGGCTGCCCGGTCACACCCCCGGCGACCTGATCGACGTGTCGTGGGACGGCGGAGAGATCGTCATCGACAACGCCGACACCATCGCCCGCCCGCTGCGGCTGGGGGTGGACGAGGCCAGCGCCCTGCTGGTCGCGCTGCGCCTGCTCGCCGAGATGCCGGAGTTCGGCGAGCGCGACGCGCTGGCCCGGGTCATCGCCAAGTTCGAGCAGGCCTCGGGCGAGGGCGCGGCGGCGGTCAGCAGCCAGGTCGCGGTGGAGGTCGACGCCGCGCCCGACGCGCTGCCCAGCGTCAACGAGGCGCTGCGGCGCGGTAGGCGGCTGTCGCTGCGCTACTACGTGCCGGGGCGCGACGAGATCACCCCGCGCGAGGTCGATCCGATGCGCCTGGTCGTCGTGGACGGCCGTCCCTACCTGTCGGGCTGGTGCTACCGGGCCGAGGCGGTCCGGCTGTTCCGGCTGGACCGGATGCTCTCCGTAGACGTGCTGGACGTGCCCGCCGACCCGCCCGCCGACGCCGTGCCGGACGAGGTGACGCCCGGGGTGTTCCGGCCCTCGCCGACCGACGAGCTGGTGGAGCTGGAGCTGACCGCCGCGGGCCGCTGGGTCGCCGAGTACTACCCGTGCGAGCGGGTCACCGAGCTCGGCGAGGGCCGCGTGCGGGTGGCGCTGCGGGCCAGGGACCGGGGCTGGGTGATACGCCTGGCGCTGCGCCTGGGCGACACCGGCAGGGTGATCTCGCCCGCCTCGCTGGACGCGAGCGTGCGCGCCGCCGCGACGGCCGCGCTGAATCGTTACGAATCGATCTTCTGACGTGCGGTACTAGGATCTCCCACCATGAGCTGGATCATCGCCGCGCTCTCGCTGGCCCTCGTGGGGCTGGGAATCCTCGGGTTTCTGGCCGTTCGCGTACTGCGCGCGGCCACCGAACTCGGCCGCGAGATCGACCGCGCGCACGGGAGCCTGGAGCCCGTCCGGGTGCTGTTCGGCGAGAGCGGGGGGACGATACGTGTTCCGAAGGGGTGAGTCTGTCCTCGGGGCAGCGTACGATCGGATGCAGAGAATGCACGTCGTTCGGCGTAAGGATGTGTAATGCCAAACCTCGGACCCACTGAGCTGATCATCATCGGCTTGATCCTGGTGCTGCTTTTCGGCGCCAAGAAGTTGCCGGAAGCCGCCCGCGGGCTCGGCCGGTCGCTGCGCATCTTCAAGTCGGAGACCGCCAAGCTCCGCGATGACGACGAGGCCAACGGCACGACCACCACGGTCGTCCAGGCCCATGCCCAGCCCGCCGCCCCGGCACCGCAGCCGATCCCGGCCACGACTTCGACGCCGGCCTCCGCGCTGAGCGCCGAGGAGCAGGCCCGCCAGCTTGAGGAGCAGGCGGCCAGGCTGCGAGCCCAGGCTGGGGCGCCCAAGACGCAGTGATCGACGGTTGCCTGAGGATCTACCCCGATCAACCCCGACTCGTCACCCCAGGATTCGTGAATGGCGCTGCTGAAGTGGCCTAAACCGGGCCGGAACGGGGCGGAACCGCCCGCTGACTCTGGCGACGGTCGCATGCCGCTCATGGAGCACCTGCGCGAGCTGCGCAACCGGCTGATCATCGCCATGCTCGGCCTGCTCGCGGGCATCGTGGTTGGTTTCATCTTCTTTGGCCCGATCTGGCAGTTCGTGTCCGCCCCTTACTGCGGGCTTCCCCAGGCGCAGGAGTTGCGGCCCGGACAGTGCACGATGCTGATCCTCGGCGTCTTCGACTCCTTCTTCGTGAACCTCAAGGTCGCGGCGATGTTCGGTCTCGTCGTCTCCTCACCGATCTGGCTCTGGCAGATCTGGGGTTTCGTCACCCCCGGCCTGTACCGCAACGAGAAGCGCTACTCGATCCTGTTCATCATGCTGGCCGTCCCGCTGTTCCTCGCGGGGGCGGCTCTGGCCTACTTCGTGATGGACACGGGGCTGTCGATCCTGCTCGGGTTCGCCCCGCCGGGAACGCTGACCGGCATCACGATCGACGAGTACCTCAGCTACGCGCTGATCATGCTCATCGTGTTCGGCATCTCCTTCGAACTGCCGCTGCTCATGGTGTTCCTGAACATCATCGGGGTGCTGCCGCACGCGCTGGTGGCCAAGCACCGTCGCATGGTCATCTTTCTCATGTTCGTCTTCGGAGCGGTCGCCACCCCCGGCGGCGACCCGTTCACGATGATCGCGCTCGCCCTGCCGATGGTGCTGCTGTTCGCCCTGGCCGAGGGGTTCATGTACCTGCGGGAGAAGAGGCAGCCGAAGGGCGAGGACTTCTCCCACCTCTCCGACGACGAGGCCTCCTCGCTCGACGACGACGCCTCGCCCCTGGGCGACGTGGCGCCCGTCGGCGATCCGGCTTCTATCGATTCGAGAACGACCGACACCGATCCCAGTAAATAGGGGATAAGTTCCGGTCTGTGCCCGCAGAGATCGCAGTCCTCGTCAATCCAGCCGCCCGTGGCGGCCGTTCACGGGGACTGCTCTCCCCGGTGCTCGACCGATTGCGGCAGGGGGGTCGCGAGGTCTCGGTGATCCTCGGAGACTCCGCCGCCGACGCCCTGGACCGCGCCTGTATGGCCGTGGCCGAGGAACCGGAGGCGCTGGTGGCCTTCGGCGGTGACGGCCTGGTGCACCTGGCGGTCCAGGCGGTCGCGGGCAGCGGCGTGCCGCTGGGCGTCATCCCGGTGGGCACCGGCAACGACATCGCGGGCGCGCTCGGCATCCCGCTGAAGGCGCCCCTGGCCGCCGCCGACACCGTGCTGCGCGGGCGGGTGCGCACCGTCGACGCCGCGAAGGTGGGCGAGGACGAGTGGTTCGCCGGGGTGGTGGCCTGCGGCTTCGACTCCCGGGTCAACGAGCGGGCCAACCAGATGACCTGGCCGCCCGGCATGGCCAAGTACCTGGTCGCCCTCGCCGAGGAACTGCGCTCCTTCCGGCCCATCCCGTTCCGGATCGACCTGGACGGTGAGATCGTCGAGCGGGAGGCCATGCTGGTCGCGGTCGGCAACACCCGCTCGTACGGCGCGGGCATGCGCGTGTGCCCCGATGCCGTGCCCGACGACGGCCTGCTGGACGTGACGATCCTCGGCGCCGTCCCTCGGGGGGAGTTTCTGCGTGCCTTTCCCCGCGTCTACCGGGGCTCGCACGCGAGCCACCCCGCCGTCACCATGCACCGCGCCCGAAGGGTACGGCTGGAGGCCCCCGGAGTGATCGCCTACGCCGACGGCGAGCGGGTCGGCCCCACCCCACTGACCTGCGAGATCGTTCCCGGAGCGCTGGCGGTCCTGGTTTAGGGCGGCTCCGCCCGCGCGATCGGCCGGACCGCCGGTAAAAAGGGGGACGGACCGGAATCCCGATATCGGTAGGCTGAGAGGTATGACGACCCCAGCGGAACGATACGCTGCCTTCCGTCAGAGCCAGGCTGAGAGCGGGCCGGCGCTGACCTCGTTCCGCGGCCTGTACGACTTCAAGCTGGACGACTTCCAGATCGACGCCTGCCGGGCGCTGGAGGCGGGCGACGGAGTCCTCGTGGCGGCCCCCACCGGCTCGGGAAAGACGGTCGTCGGCGAGTTCGCCGTGCACCTGGCCCTGGCGGAGGGCCGCAAGTGCTTCTACACCACCCCGATCAAGGCGCTGTCCAACCAGAAGTACAACGACCTGGTCAGGCGGTACGGCGCGACCAAGGTGGGCCTGCTCACCGGTGACAACAGCGTCAACGGTGAGGCTCCCATCGTCGTCATGACGACCGAGGTGCTGCGCAACATGCTCTACGCCGGCTCCGGCACCCTGGCGGGGCTCGGATTCGTCGTCATGGACGAGGTCCACTACCTCGCCGACCGGTTCCGCGGCGCGGTCTGGGAAGAGGTGATCATCCACCTGCCCGAGTCGGTGCGGCTGGTCGCCCTGTCCGCCACGGTCAGCAACGCCGAGGAGTTCGGCGAGTGGATGGGAGAGGTCCGCGGCGACACCAGCGTCATCGTCGACGAGCACCGCCCGGTCCCGCTCTGGCAGCACATGCTCGTCGGCAACCGCATCTACGACCTGTTCGTCACCGGCGACGAGGATCGTCGTCCCCAGATCAATCCCAACCTGCTGCGCATCGCCAGGGACGAGGAGCGCCAGGCGTACGGCAGGGGCCGCCGTGGCTACCCGCGGCCCCGCAGGAGCGGCCCGCCGGACCGGGCCGCGGCCATCGAGCGCCTGGACGCCGACGCCCTGCTGCCCGCGATCACGTTCATCTTCTCCAGGGCCGGTTGCGACGCCGCCGTCATGCAGTGCCTGCACGACGGCATCCGGCTCACCACCGACGCCGAGCGCCACGAGATCCGCCAGATCGTCGACGAGCGCACCGCGCATCTGCCCGACGAGGACCTGGCCGTGCTCGGCTACCTCGAGTGGCGCGACGCCCTGGAGCGGGGTCTGGCCGCCCATCACGCGGGCATGCTCCCGGCCTTCAAGGAGGTCGTCGAGGAGCTGTTCACCCGCGGCCTCGTCAAGGCCGTGTTCGCCACCGAGACCCTCGCGCTGGGCATCAACATGCCCGCCCGCTCCGTGGTGATCGAGAAGCTCGACAAGTGGAACGGCGAGACCCACGCCGACCTCACTCCCGGCGAGTACACCCAGCTCACCGGGCGAGCCGGGCGCCGCGGCATCGACGTGGAGGGCCACGCGGTGGTCCAGTGGCAACCGGGAACCGACCCCCTCCAGGTCGCCGGCCTGGCCAGTACCCGCACCTACCCGCTGCGCTCCAGCTTCCGTCCCTCGTACAACATGGCGGTCAACCTGGTCGGCCAGGTGGGCAGGGAGCGGGCCAGGACGCTGCTGGAGTCCTCGTTCGCGCAGTTCCAGGCCGACCGGGCCGTGGTGGGCATCGCCAAGCAGGTGCGCCGGGCCGAGGAGGCCCTGGAGGGCTACCGCCAGGCGATGACCTGCCATCTGGGCGACTTCGAGGAGTACGCCGCGATGCGCAGGGCACTGTCCGACAGGGAGGCCGAGCTGTCACGCCAGCGCGGCGCGGCCCGCAGGACGCAGGCGCTGCGCTCGCTGGAGGCGCTCAAGCCCGGCGACATCATCAGGATTCCCGGCGGACGTCGCGCCGGCCTGGCCGTCGTTCTCGACCCCGGCCTCAACTCCCGGGGCGAGGGCCCGTCCCCGCTGGTGCTGACCATCGGCAAGCAGGTCAAGAAGCTGTCGCCGGCCGACTTCCCCGTCCCGGTCGAACCGGTCGAGCATCTGCGCATCCCGAAGAACTTCAACGCCCGCTCGCCGAAGGAACGGGCCAACCTGGTCTCCTCGGTACACGCCAAGATCGGCGACCGGGACTTCGGCAAGCCCGTCAGGGCGCGCGACCATGCCACCGAGGACGAGGAGATCACCCGCCTGCGCCGGGAGATCCGCCGGCACCCCTGCCACGGGTGCGACGAGCGCGAGGACCACGCCCGCTGGGCCGAGCGCTACCACAAGCTGCTCCGCGAGACCGAGGGGCTGCGCCGCCGGGTCGAGGGCCGTTCCCACGTCATCGCCCGCACCTTCGACAAGGTCTGCGGGGTGCTCGACCAGCTCGGCTACCTCGACGGTGAGAGCGTCACGACCGAGGGCCGCCGCCTGGCCCAGCTCTACACCGAGCTGGACCTGCTGACCGCCGAGTGCCTGCGCGCCGGGCTCTGGAACGACCTGGACCCGGCCGAGCTGGCCGCGTGCGTCTCCTCGCTGGTCTTCGAGTCCAGACAGGCCGACGACGCCCGCCAGCCCAGGATTCCCGCGGGCGGCGCGCAGCAGACGCTGGCCGACATGGTCCGTCTCTGGAGTGAGCTGGAGTCGATCGAGAGCGACCACGGCCTGTCGTTCATCAGGGAACCCGACTTCGGCTTCGCCTGGGCGGCCTTCCGCTGGGCCAGGGGCCACACCCTGGACTCCGTGCTCCGAGACGGCGCCGGCGGCGCGGAGCTGGCAGCGGGAGACTTCGTACGCTGGATGAAGCAGCTGCTCGACCTTCTCGGCCAGATCTCCACTGCCGCCCCGGCCGGGAGCAAGGTCAAGCAGAACGCGAGCAAGGCGATGGACGCGCTGCGTCGCGGGGTGGTGGCCTACTCGTCCCTGGCCTGAGCCAGGCCGTGCGGGGGGGCGTGCCGGGCATGGCTGGTTTCCCGGGCGAGGCGCGGTCAGGCCAGGCTGAAGCGGACCTCGCGGGTGGTCGGGTCGGCGCGCGTCAGCCGCACGCGCACACTCCTGCCCAGCCCGAGCCCTTCGCCGTCGCAGCGGGCCACCACCGCCGGATCGGTGAGCTGTACCTGGCCCCACGGCCGGTCCTCGGCCACGTCGATCACCACCGCGTCGAACGTCTGGCCCACCCGCTCGCGGAGCACGAAGGCCTCCACCAGGTCCACGCACGCCCGCTCGACGCCGTTCACGCGCCGCCCGGTGGTGTGCATGATCTCCGGCAGCTCGTCCATGGCCTCCTGGACGTCCTGCGGCACCGGCTCGCCCGCCGCGATGGCCAGGCAGATCTCCGTGGCGTAGCGGTCGATGAGCCGGCGCAGCGGCGCGGTCACATGCGCGTACGGCGCGCCCACCGCGGCGTGCTCCGCCTGCGAGGGGGGCTCGCCGTTGAAGGCCACGTAACCGGCGCCGCGCAGCAGCACCGTCGACTCCTGCAGGAACGCGGCCTGCTCGGGAATCTTCGGGTCGAGGGCGTGCACGACGTCGCCGTACCCCGCGCCCTCCGGCCAGGGCACGCCGAGTGCCGCGGCCACCCTGCGGACCTGGGCGACTCTCTCGGCGGGGGCGGGCGGCAGCACCCGCAGCAGGCCGATCTCGGCGTCCAGCATCATCGAGGCGGCGGCCATGCCCGTCAGCAGCGAGATCTGTGCGTTCCACGCCTCGGCCTCCAGCGGGGCGCGCAGCTCCAGCCGGTAGCCGTCCCCGTCCGGAACGACCTCCTGGTCGGGGGTGGGCAGCGTGACGCCGCCGCTGGTCCGCTCCAGGGCGAGCCTGAGCCGGCCGATCTCGGCCAGCAGCCGCAGCGTGCCGTCGGCGGTGCCGGTGTCGATCGCGGCCTGCGCGTAGTCGTAGTCGAGCCGCTCGCGGCTGCGTACCAGCGCCCTGGTCACGTCCGCGCCCACGATCCGGCCCTCCGCGTCGAGGTCGACGCACCACAGCGCGGTGGGCCTGGTCACGCCCGGCAGCAGGCTGGCGGCGGCCTCCGACAGCAGCGGCGGGTGCAGCGGCACGCGCCCGTCGGGCATGTAGACCGTCTCGCCCCGGGTGCGGGCCTCGGCGTCGATCGCCCCGCCGGGCCTGACGAACGCCCCGACATCGGCGATGGCGTACCAGACGCGGTAGCCGCCGGGCCGTTCCTCCAGGTGCACGGCCTGGTCGAGGTCCATCGCACCCGGAGGGTCGATGGTGATCAGTGGCAGGTCGGTCCGGTCCAGCCGGGGCAGGGTGGGCACCTCGGCGACCCACTCGGCCTCGTCGACCACCGCCCGGGGAAATCCCTCGGGCAGCTTCATCTCACGGCGGATCCGTTCGAAACCGTCGTCGAGCCGGGGGTGGGACTCTCCGGGGACCCGGATGCTCTTGTGAGGCACAGGGAGCAACCTACCGGCTTGCGGCGGTCCCGCCCTACCGACTAGGGCGAAATGGTCAGATCGGACATTCGGCGGACGGGTCAGAGCGCGGAGGTCAGGCGTTCCAGCGGCCCGCCCAGGCCGTAGCGCTCGCTCAGCGCCGTCAGGGTGTCCGGGTCGCGGGGCTTGGCCGGGAGCGTGAGGTCGGCTTCGGGCAGGGGCGTGTCGCGGGCGACCCGGACCACCTCGGGGGCCACCCGCAGGTAGTCGCGGGCGGCCGACAGCCTGGCACGCTGCCCCGAGGTCAGGTCGCCGTCCCCGTCGACGGCGCGTAGCAGCGCCTCCAGGGAGCCGAACCGGGTGATCAGAGCCGCTGCGGTCTTGTCGCCCACCCCCGGCACGCCCGGCAGGCCGTCACTGGGGTCACCGCGCAGGGTGGCGAAGTCGGCGTAGGAGCGGCCGGGGATGCCGTACTTCTCGGCGACGACGACCTCGTCGACCACCTGGAGGTTCTTGACTCCTCTGGCGGTGTAGAGAACGCGAACCGGCCGGGAGTCGTCGACCAGCTGGAACAGGTCGCGGTCACCGGTGACGACGTCGACCTGGCCGCTCGCCCGTGCGGTGAGCGTGCCCATCACGTCGTCGGCCTCGTAGCCGGGCACGCCGATGCGGGCGATGCCCACCGCGTCGAGCACCTGCTCGATCACCGGCACCTGCGGGACGAGCGTGTCCGGAGTCTCCTCGGCACCGCCCTCGGCGACCCGGTGGGTCTTATACGTGGGGATGGCCGCCACCCGGAAGGCGGGGCGCCAGTCGGCGTCCATGCAGGCCACGAGCTCGTGGGGAGAGTACTGGCGGACCAGCATGGCGATCATGTCGATGACGCCGCGCACCGCGTTGACGGGCATGCCATCGGGCGAGGTCATCGACTCGGGAATCCCGTAGAAGGCGCGGTAGTACAGCGACGGGGTGTCAAGAAGCATCAGGCCGGGCATGGCGACCATTTAACCAATCAGCCGAGCACCCCGATGGCCAGAACACAGGTGTCATCCTCGGGATTGGGGCCGCCGATCACCTCGATGAGCTGATCGAGCCCGTCGTTCGGATCCCCCCTCAGCAGGGCCGCGGCCTCCATGGTCAGTGCCAGGCCCTCGTCGATGTCCCGGGTGCGCCGCTCCACCAGCCCGTCGGTGAAGAGCAGCAGCAGGTCGTCCTCCCGCAGTTCGACCCCGGCCAGCTCGTACGGCTCGTCGGGGGTGGCGCCCAGCAACACTCCGGCCGGCGGGGCGAGCTGGGTGGCGGTCCCCTCGCGGACCAGGATCGGTGCCGGGTGCCCGGCCTGTCCCCAGGTGAACATCCTGGTGGCCGGGTCGAGGTGGCCGACGATCGTGGTCGCCGTCGTCTCCGGCATCCGGTGCAGCACGAGGTCGTTGAGCCAGGCCAGCAGCCGGTCGGGGGAGTGGCCGGTCATCGCGAGGCCGACCAGGGCGTGCCGCAGCTGGGCCATCTGGGAGATCGCGGGCATCCCGTGCCCGGCCACGTCGCCGATGGCCAGCAGCACCCTGTCGTCGGGCAGGGGAACGGCGTCGTACCAGTCGCCGCCGAGGCTGGGCTTGGCGTCCGCCGCCACATAGCGGACCGCGATGCGCGCGTGCGGCAGGTCGATGGTCTCTCCCAGGCCGGGCATTATCGCCTCGCGCAGCGCGAGGCTCATGTGGTGTTCCTCCTCGGCCTGTTCGCGGACGCGGAGCAGCTTGCTCCGCGACTCGGACATGATGCGCTCGGCGCGACGTCGGCAGGTGATGTCCTGGACGACACCGTGCACGGCGGCGTGACCGCCGGTCACGACGGGGTCGAGCACGGCGCGAAGGTGGCGGAGCTCGCCGTGGCGGCGGATGCGGAACTCGACCTCCCCGGGTTCGGCCTGGTGCATGACGGACCACAGGCGCAGATCGAGGTCGGCCCGGTCGGTCGCCTCGACGTGGCCGGCCAGATCGCGCAGGTGAATCGGGCCGTCGCCGGGATCCCGGCCGAATATGGTGTACATCTGATCGGACCAGATGGACTCTCCGGTCTGGAGATTCCACTCGGTCCAGCCCATATCGCCCAGGCGTTCCGCGTGCGCCAGGCGGGTGTTGAGGAGTTGCCGCTCCACGGCCATGTGCTCGTCCGGTTCGTCTCGCAACCGCTGCGCCATCTCAGCGGCGATCGACGGAGCCGGACCGGTCACCTGGTCGTTTCGTGGGGGGAGGGGGGGCTGGTGGCCGCCCACTACGCCGACCATGTAGCTCGCTCTCGAAATGTATAGCTTTGCGGATATTTTGCCAACAAAATGTGATCGTACTTCAACGGATTGTAGTGGCGGGGTTGCCCTCGTGCCTTCCTTTCCCTGAGTTTCGGTCCCGGGGCCGCTCCCGGATGCATCGCCGCTTCGCCCGGGATTAGATTGGTCGGTGTGACGACGGACTCCTCTGATCTTTATCCTGTGACCCGGCTGGAGGCCGCCCGCGAGGCCGCCGCGACCGCCGGGCTCGACGCGCTGCTGCTCACGCCAGGCCCGGACCTGCGCTACGTGACCGGTTATGAGGCGCTGCCGCTGGAGCGGCTCACCTGCCTGGTGCTCCCGGTCGTGGGTGAGGCCTTCCTGATGGTGCCCCGCCTGGAGTTGCCCGCCGCCGAACACTCTCCGGCGTCCAGGCTCGGCGTGGAGTTCGTCCCCTGGGACGAGACCGACGACCCGTACGCGGTCGTCGGCAGGCGTTTGGGCGCGGTTGGAAAGGTGGGCCTCGCCGACCGGATGTGGGCGATGCAGTCGCTGCGCCTGCGCGATGCGATCCCCGGAGCCGAGCAGGTGCTCGCCGGGACGGTCCTGCGCGGGCTACGGATGCGCAAGAGCCCGGCCGAGGTGGCGGCGCTGCGCGAGGCGGGCGCCGCGATCGACGCCGTCCACGCCCAGGTGCCAGGCTTCCTGCGGGCCGGCCGGACCGAGCGGGAGATCGGCAGGGACATCGCCGAGGCGATCATCGCGGCCGGGCACTCCACCGTCGACTTCGTCATCGTCGGTTCCGGTCCCAACGGTGCCAGCCCGCACCACGAGCTGTCGGACCGGATCGTCAGGGAGCGCGAGCCGATCGTGGTCGACATCGGGGGGCAGATGCCCGACGGCTACTGCTCGGACTCCACCCGCGTCTATGCCATCGGCGAGCCTCCGGCGGGCTTCCTGAAGTACTACGAGGTGCTCAGGCACGCCCAGCAGGCGGCCTGCGACGCGGTGCGTCCCGGGGTGCCGTGCGAGGCGATCGACACCGCCGCGCGAGACGTGATCGCGGCCGAGGGGTACGGCGACTACTTCATCCACCGCACCGGCCACGGCATCGGCCTGGAGACCCACGAGGAGCCCTACATCGTCGCGGGCAACGCCGAGCCGCTGGCGCCCGGTTTCGCCTTCTCCGTCGAGCCGGGCATCTACCTGCCCGGGGCACACGGCGCCCGCATCGAGGACATCCTCGTCTGCACGGAGGAGGGCGGCGAGCGGGTCAACCACCGCACTCGCGAGCTCGTGGTCGTCTGACGGGTGCTCCGGCAGGTCCCCGTCCGGCCCCCGCCCGGCCGTGCCGTGGCGATCGCGCCCCGGGACGCTCCGCGGGCCGAGGAGATCACCGGGGCCACCCGCCCGAGCCTTCGTCACAACCCGGCTAGAGCCCGTACGTCTCCAGCAGCCGCAGCCAGATCTCGCTGACGGTGGGGAAGGACGGCACGGCGTGCCAGAGCCGGTCGAGGGTCACCTCGGCGGTGACGGCGATCGTCGCGGCGTGCAGCAGCTCGCCCACGGCCGGGCCGACGAAGGTCACCCCCAGCAGAACGCGGCGCCGCTCGTCCACCACCGCCTTGGCCATGCCGCGGTAGCCGTCGCCCTGCAGGTAGGCTCCCGACACCCTGCCCAGGTCGTACTCGACCACGCGGACGTCGAACCCCTCGCCGCGGGCCTGGGCCTCGGTCCGGCCGACCGCGCACACCTGGGGGTCGGTGAAGACGACCTGCGGCGCGCCGTAGCCGTCCGCCATGTCGCGCAGTCCTGGCAGGTCGTCGGGCTCGCCCTTGGCTCGCGCCGCGATGACGTCGCCACACAGTCGTGCCTGGTACTTGCCCATGTGGGTGAGCAGGGCACGGCCGTTGACGTCGCCCACCGCGTACAGCCGGCCGTCGGGGACGCCGGTCGCGCGCATGCTGTCGTCGACCTCCACCGAGCGCCCGGCCTCCAGGCCGACGCTCTCCAGGCCCAGGTCGCCGGTCGCGGGACGCCTACCGGTGGCCACCAGCAGTTCGTCCGCCTCGACGGGCGGGCCCTCGGACAGGTGGAGGGTGACCGGGCCTCCCGGCCGGGGCCGCTCGACCTTCGTCACCTGGACGCCCTCGCGCACCGTGATGCCCGCCTCGGCGAACGAGGCGGCCACCAGTTCCCCGGCGAACGGCTCCATCCTGCCGAGCAGCCCGCCGCGTGCCAGCACCGTCGTCTCTCTCGCGCCGAGTCCGTGCATGGCCTGGGCCATCTCGCAGGCCACCACGCCGCCGCCCAGCACGGCCAGCCGCTCGGGGACGCTCCTGGCCGCCGTCACCTCATGGCTGGTCCACGGCCTGGCCTCGGCCAGGCCGTGAATCGGCGGGACGAGTGCGTCGCTGCCGGTGGCCAGCACGACCGCGTGCCTGGCGGTCAGGGTGCGGACCGAGCCGTCCTCCGCGCTCACCGTGACCCGTCCTGGGCCGTCCAGCCGCCCGTGACCGCGGACGAACTCCACGGGCACGCTCCTGATCCACTCGACCTGGCCGCTGTCGTCCAGGTGGGACACCGCCTCGTCGCGCCGGGCGAGCACGGCGGCGGTGTCGATCGGGCCCAGCGTCAGGCCCGGTACCCGGGCGACCTCGGCGGCCAGCTCCACCGGGCGCAGCAGCGCCTTGCTGGGGATGCACGCCCAGTACGAGCACTCGCCACCGGCCAGGCGCCTCTCGACGATCGCGGCGGTCAGCCCTCCCCTGACCGCGCGGTCGGCGACGTTCTCGCCCGCGGGGCCCGCGCCCACAACCACCACGTCGAACTCGTCGGACACGACTTACCTCCCAGGCCGAACCGGTCATGGACCCGTACCGCTCCCATGGCGCGGGTCGTACCAGCTTCGCACCCTCCGGTCCGGGCCGGAGACACACGCGGGGCTCCGGCGAGGCGCGACTCTCTCCTTCGCGTCGAGAGGCGCGGCCTGACCGGTGATCCCGGCCATCGGTCCCACTGGTCCCGGTCACGGCGGGAGCCGCGGGACAACGCCTGGCGGCGGGCGGGGCCGTTCCGCGCGCGGGTGTGGGGACCGGCCCGTCAGCGGCGGCGTCCGCGAGCCTTCAGGGCGGTCAGGGGAAGTTCGGGAGCGGGCAGCGGGATGGCGCCGCCGGGCACCGTGCCGAACTCCTCGCCCTCCATCCACTCCTGCCGGAACCGGGCGATCTCCTCGTGGCTGCGGCCGACGAAGTTCCACCACATGACGATCCGCTCCTCGAACGGCTCGCCGCCGATGAGCAGCAGCCGACCGGCGTCCTCGGCCCCCATGGTCAGTGCCGAGCGCCCGCCGCCCAGGTAGAGCAGCGGCCCGGGGTCCAGGTCCGTCTCGTCGACCCGCACGGTGCCGGACAGGGCCAGCACGGCGTACTCGAAGCCGGGCCGGAGCGGGACGGAGATCGCCGCGCCGGCCTCCAGCCGCACCTCGGCCCCGACCAGCGGGGTGTGCACCGTCGCCGGCGACCTGACGCCGCCCAACTCGCCCATGATGACGGTCACCCCGGCGCCCGGCAGGGTCAGCTCGGGCAGCACCGGGTGGTGCTCGAAGGCCGGGGCCGCCCCGCGGGCGGCCGAGGGGAGAGCCACCCACAGCTGGACTCCGTGCAGGGCGGCCTCGGCGGCCGACTCCTCGGAGTGGGAGATGGCACGCCCCGCGGTCATCAGGTTGAGCTGGCCCGGTCTGATCAGCTGCTCGCTACCGACGCTGTCGCGGTGCAGGATCTCGCCGGCCATGAGCCAGCTGACGGTCTGCAGCCCGGTGTGCGGGTGCGGAGGGACGCTCATCGTCGTCTTCTCCGGGCCGTAGTGGTCGACGAAGCACCAGGCGCCGACCATTCTGACGTCCCGGTTCGGCAGGGTTCTGGTGACCTTCATCGCCCGCGGGCCGCCCAGCACCACGCCCCTGCCGGCCAGCAGTTCGGTCACCGGCTCCGCCGAGACGTCCGCGAGGCCACCGCAGGCCGATTCCCGCGGATCCGTTTCCAGGTTGCTCATCTCGCGACTTTACGTTCCGATCCGGCCGCCACGGGAATCGGGCTTGAGGTCGCCCGTGGTTGGGACCGTGCCGTGACATCCGGACGGTGCGTGTGCTCTCCGGTGCCGTTACCGTTTACGGGATGGAGGAGATCGACCGCTGTATCGTCACGTTGCTGGCCAGAGATGGCCGGATGAGCTTCACCGATCTCGCCAGGGAGACCGGGTTGTCGGTGTCGGCGGTGCACCAGCGGGTGCGCAGGCTGGAGAAGCGCGGGGTGCTGCGGGGTTACGCGGCGCTGGTCGACTACGACGCCGTCGGGCTGCCGCTCACCGCGTTCGTGTCCATCAAGCCGATCGATCCGGCCGCCGCCGACGACGCCCCGGAACGGCTGGCCCACCTGAGCGCCGTCGAGGCGTGCCACAGCGTGGCCGGGGACGAGAGCTACATTCTCAAGGTCCGGGTGGCCTCGCCGATCGCGCTCGAGGAACTGCTGAACCAGATCCGCACCGCCGCCAACGTCTCCACCCGCACCACGGTCGTGCTCAGCACGCCGTACGAGCACCGTCCTCCGGAGCCGGTCGGCACGGAGGCCGGTAAGCCCGACGAGCGCGCCTGAGCCCGGGAGGCGCAGGCTACTAAATGCCGATTTGCCGGGCATGGGGTAGTTAATCCAAGCTGAACGGGTGTCAGCCAGGAAGATCATTATTGACTGTGACCCGGGGATCGACGACGCCCTGGCGCTCGCCCTCGCTCACGGGAGCCCCGACCTGGAGGTCCTGGGGATCACCACGGTCGGCGGCAACGTCGACCTGGCCAGGACCACGGACAACGCGCTGCGGCTCCGCGAGTTCCTGGGGTTCGGCGACGTGCCGGTCACCGCGGGCAGCGCGGGAGCCCTGCTGCGCGCCCGGGTGGACGCGGCCGACGTGCACGGCGGCTCCGGTCTCGGGGACGCGCTGCTGCCTCCGGCGACGCTCCCGCCGGCCGCGGGGCACGCCGTCGACTTCATCGTCGAGACGCTCAGGGCCGACCCGGGCGAGGTGACCCTGGTCGCCATGGGCCCGCTGACCAACGTGGCGCTCGCGGTGCTCAGGGAGCCGAGAATCGTCGGCTGGGCGCGGGGGCTCACGATCCTCGGCGGATCGTACACCCGGGGCAACTTCTCTCCGGCGGCCGAGTTCAACATCGCCGCCGACCCGGAGGCCGCCGCGATCGTCTTCGGCGCGGGCTGGACGGTGACCATGATCGGCCTTGACGTGAGCCGTGCCGCCATGGCCACGGAGGCGGTGGCGGCCCGAATGGCGGCCATGGGCAGGCTCGGCGCCGACCTGCTCATCCCGTGCGTGCGGTTCTACGGCATGATCACCGCCGACGGCGGGCCCGCGATCCACGACGCCTGCGCGGTCGCCCACCTGATCGACCCGTCGCTGATCACCCTGGAACCCGCGGTCGTCGACGTCGAGACGGCGGGCCGCTTCACCTCGGGGATGACCGTGACCGACTTCGACCTCCGGGGCCGCGCCCCCAACGCGCTGGTCGGCACCTCGCTCGACGTCGGCCGCTTCTGGGACCTGCTGCTGGCCGTCTACGCGCGGGTCGCGGAGTCGATCGAGCGCGGGGGGAAGCGCGTCGGACACTGACCGGGAGACCTCCGGCGGGTGCCCGGTCCGGGGAGAGGCCGGACCGGGCACCCGGGCCTCGGCGACACGACCTCCACGGGCGGAGGCGGGTGGTCGCCGGTCATGCCGGCCGTCCGGTGCGTCAGACGCGCCGCCACAGGGCCGGTACGTTCGGCGGCTCCCATCCGGCGTAGGCCGTGTGCCCCTGCAGGCAGCGGTAGGTCACGCCGCCGTAGGTGACCTGGTCGCCGGCCTTGTAGTCCGTTCCGGCCTGCCACGTCCCGCCCCCGTTGGTTGGGCTCGTGGTCGGAGTCGGGCTGGGCGACGGGGTGCCGACGATGTCGAGCACGAAGTCGAACGTCGCCTCCCTGCCGGAGCCGACCGTGCGCACGGTCATGACCAGTGACGGGTCGAAGATCATGTCGGTGTTGTTGCGCGGTTCGTTCGGGAAGTAGAGCTGGGTGGTGAGCACCGGCCGGTTCGGGGCCTGGACCTTGACGTGGATGTGCCGGGTGCGCCCGGGATACAGGCCCGGAACGATCGTGGTCAGTTCGAACGCGCCCTGGGCGTCGCTGAACTGGTGCCCGCGGAAGCCGAATCCGCTGTTGTCGTAGGCGCCGTTGGTGTCCGCCTGCCAGAAGTCCAGAAGCGCGTTGGCGATCGGCCGGCACGAGCGGCCGAACACGTAGCCGCTGACGGTCAGCGGGACGCCCGGTGTGCCGGGCCCGGCCAGTGAGGTGCGCCGCGGCGAGTTGGGCTTGAAATAGGGCCCCTCGGTCTGGGCGACCGTCGGGTCGTCGCCGTCGTCGCAGAAGGGGGTGGGGTCGAGCAGCCCGTCCGTTCGCCGCGCGTCGCGGGCCAGCGCGGGAGCCTGGCCGACCAGCAGCGGAATCGGGGCGACGAGAGCGGCCTTCAGCAGGGTCTTGCGGCTGATGCCCCCGCTCTCGTCGCCGGTATTCTGGTGGTGGATGTTCTCGGTGTCCACAATGGCCTCCTTGGCCTCCGGGGGACGTGCCTGGACGCGACCTGTCGAACGCGCGCGGCGCCGGGGCGGCCGGTCGAAACCGGCGCCGCACGACACCGCCGCGGGGAACCGGCGGGACCTGGCAGCCTGGACGTGCACAAGGCTTACATTGGACGTGAGGCCGCAATACCCTCCATGTTTCTATAACTTTGCCATATGGCTACCGTGGTAATAATCATGCAGGTGAGAGCCGCCTGAATAAGGCTTTCGCCACGTCATACCAAATATTTATGACACGAATAGGATGACGTGACCGGTGAAATTCCGGTGGGTGATTCAGCTCGCGGATATCTCCGTTTCACCGCATGGGGGCGGGGCACCTCCGCGTGAAGCCCGGGTGGCGGCGGTCGTCTACAGAGTTCGACGCTGGGCAGTTACCTCTTGTGGACACTGGCGAAAGGAGCCGGCCGTGCCTGACAACAATGCGCTGATCATTCGATTCCATCCGGTGGGAGGTGAGGACGTCTCCGTGACGAGCGGGGACTTCGACGGGGAGGCCGAGGCGCTGGAGGCGATCTCCCGTGCTCTGGACGAAAGGCGCAGCCTGGTGCTGACCCAGGTGAGATACGGCTTCGAGACCGAGACGATCGGCATGGTCGTCAACCTGGCCAACGTGGTGTCGGTACGGGTGTCCAAGCCGGGCGAGGTCCAAGCCGGGCAGTACCTGTAACGGCGCCTCGCGGGTCATGTCGCGGCGTGGAAGTGGGCTCGCAGACGGGCCCTGGCCTCCTCGGTGGCGCCGAGGGCGTCCAACCCCAGGAGGGCGGCCCCCATGATGGGGGCGACGTCGGCGACGATCGGCTTGGCCTGCGGAGCCCGCTCCGCGAAGCCCCGCTCAAGCAGCTCGCTCATCAGCGGGTCGCGGGCGGTGAGCACGCCGCCGCCCAGGACCACCTCCATCGGCACGGCGAGCAGGTCCAGGCGGCGCAGCGCGACCACCGCGAGCACGACGACCTCCTCGGCCATCCGCGCCACCAGCGAGCGGGCCACCCCGTCACCCCGGGCGGCGACGGCCATCAGCACCGGTACCAGCTCGTTCAGCCTGCCGTAGGGCAGCTCGCCGAAGTGGATGGCCAGGGACACCTCCTCGACGGTGCGGGTGCCGAAGTGCTCACGGATCGCGGAGGTCAGCGCGCTGGCGGGACCCCGGCCGTCCTCGGCGCGTACGGCGTGCCAGAGCGCCTCCTCGCCGAGGCCGAGGCCGCCGCCCCAGTCGCCGGTGAGCCGCCCCAAAGCCGGGTATCTCGCCACCTCCCCCGAGGGGGAGACCGCCACCGCGTTGATGCCGGCGCCGCACACCACGGCCACGCCCGCGGGGCCCGAGGCCCCGGCGCGCAGCAGCGCGAAGGTGTCGTTGCCGACGGTCGCCTCCGTGCCGTACCCCCGCCGGAGGATCTCCGCGCGGAGCGCGTCCTCCTCCACCGGCAGGTCCGCGCCCGCCACGTAGGCGGCCACGTGGTCGGCGTACGGCGTGGCCGCCCCCTCGCCGAGCGCGGAGTGCACGGCGTCGCCGATCACGTCGATCGCGACGCCCACCCCTGCGGTCTGCGGCTGGAAGGCGCCGCCGCGCCCGGTGGCGATGACCGAACCGTCCTCGCGGACCAACGCGACGTCGGTCTTGCTGTTGCCGCCGTCGACGGCCAGGACCGTCCTCACGCGTTCACCCAGGACAGGTGCCCGCGGTTGGCCTCGATCAGGCGCCGGGCCAGGTCTTTCGAGAGCGCGGCCTGCCCGATCAGCGGGTGGGCCAGCAGTGCGTCGGCGACACGGTCCTCGCCGCCGTGCAGCGCGGCCGCGAGCGCCAGCGTCTCGTACGCCGTGACGTGGGCGATGAGCCCGGCGAAGAGCGGCTCCACCGGATCCACCGGCAGCGCGGTCGCGCCCGCCGCGGTGATCGTGGCCGGGACCTCGATGACCGCCTCGTCGGGCAGGAACGGCAGCGTGCCGTCGTTGCGCAGGTTGACCACCTGGGTGTCGCCGCGGTCGCCGACCAGCGAGGCGATCAACGCCACCGCGGCCTCCGAGTAGAAGGCGCCGCCGCGCTTCTCCAGGAGTTCCGGCTTGGTGTCCACGGCCGGGTCGGTGTACATCTCCAGCAGCGCCGTCTCCATCGCCGAGACCTCGGCCGCCCGCGACGGCCTGGTCCGCTGCTCGGCCACCACCAGGTCGTGCTCGTAGAAGTAGCGCAGGTAGTAGGAGGGGACCACGCCCAGGTGCCGAATCAGCGCGGCGCTCAGGCCGACGTCCTCGGCGATCTCCTCGGCGTGGCTCTCCAGCAGCCGCGGCAGCACGTCGACCCCGTCCAGCCGGACGGCCCGCTCCCAGGTGAGGTGGTTCAGGCCGACGTGGCCCAGGGAGATCCGCTCGGGGGCGACGCCCAGGTTGGCGGCGAAGCGGCGCTGGAAGCCGATGGCCACGTTGCACAGGCCGATGGCCCGGTGCCCGGCCTCCAGCAGCGCCCTGGTGACGATGCCGACCGGGTTGGTGAAGTCGACGATCCAGGCGTCGGGCGCGTGTTTCCTGATCTTCTCTGCGATGTCCAGCACCACCGGTACCGTGCGCAGCGCCTTGGCCAGCCCACCCGCCCCGGTCGTCTCCTGGCCGACGCAGCCGCACTCCAGGGGCAGGGTCTCGTCCACGTCACGCGCGGCCTGGCCGCCGACGCGCAGTTGCAGCAGGACCGCCCGTGCCCCGGCGACGCCCTCCTCGACGGAGGTGGTGGCGACGACCCTGGCCGGATGCCCGGCCCGCGCCAGCATCCGGCGCGCCATGCCGGACACCGGCTCCAGCCGGCGGACGTCCGGGTCGACCAGCGCGATCTCGGTCAGCGGGAGCTCGTCGCGTAGTCGTGCGAACCCGTCGATCAGCTCCGGCGTGTACGTCGAGCCGCCCCCGACAACGGCGAGTTTCACCCTTTTACTCCTGTCAGCGTGACGCCCTCGATGAAGACCCTCTGGGCGAAGAAGAAAACGATGATCACCGGGGCCATGACGAGCAGGGCCGCCGCCATGGTGAGGTTCCACTGCACGCTGTGCAGTGCCCGGAAGGACGCCAACCCGAGGGAGAGTGTCCAGTTCGCCTCGTTTGTCTGGGTATAAAGCAGCGGACCATAGTAATCGTTCCAGCAGTAGAAGAACTGGAACAGGGCCACCGCCGCTATCGCCGGACGTGCCATGGGCAGGATCACCTTGACGAGGGTCCAGAAGTCCGAGCATCCGTCCACCCGGGCGGCCTCGGTGTACTCCCTCGGAATGGTGACCAGGAACTGCCGGAGCAGGAAGATCGAGAAGGCGTCGCCGAGCAGCATCGGCAGGATCAGCGGCCACAGCGTGTCGGTGAGGTCCAGGCGCGCCCAGATGAGATAGACGGGGACCGCGACGACCTGCGGTGGCAGCATCATCATCGTGATGACCGCGAAGAAGGCCAGCCTGCGGCCGCGGAAGCGGAATCGAGCCATCGCGTAGGCCACCGGGATCGACGACAGCAGCATGAACGCGGTGCCGAGCCCGGCGTACAGGAACGTGTTGCCCAGCCAGGCCAGCAGCCGCGACCTGGCGAACACCTCGGCGAAGTTGCCCCAGTTCCAGGTGTCCGGCCACAGGTCGGCGGTGAGGGTCTGATCGGTGCTCATGACGGCCGTCAGCGCCACGAACACCAGCGGGCCGACGAACATCAGCGACAGCGCCACGGCGAGGGCGTGGGTGGCGATCCAGTACAGGATCACCCGGACGCGCGGGTCGCGCGCGGCGGGGCGCGGCGCGCGGGAGGCGGCCTCGGCGGGCCTCGTGGCCAGGCTGGTCACCGGTCTCCTCCTTCGTCGAACGCGCGGAACCGGCGGAGCAGGATGAGAGTGAAGATCGTGGAGACCGCGAACAGCAGCAGGGCCAGCACGCAGGCGTATCCCATGCTGAAGTCGCGGAAGCCCACGTGGAACAGCCACTCGGCCAGCGTCAGCGTCGACAGCTCGGGGTATCCGGGGACGAATGAACTGCCGGGGGAGTCGGTGACCCCCGCCGCGACCCGGGAGGCGATCATCGCCTGGGTGAAGTACTGCAGGGCGTAGATGACGCCGGTGACCGTCGAGAACATCAGCACCGGCGAGATCGTCGGCAGCGTGATGCTCCTGAACTGCCGCCACGCGCCCGCTCCGTCGATGGCCGCGGCCTCGTACAGGTGCCTGGGCACGTCCAGCAGGGCCGCGAGGAAGATCATCATCGTGTTGCCGATGCCCCACATGGCCAGCATGGTCAGGCCGGGCTTGGACCAGTCCTTGTCCCCGAACCAGTCGGGGGCGGGGATCCCGAGGAGCTCGATGAACTGGTTGAGCGGTCCCGAGGGGTTCAGCAGGAACACGAAGGAGACCGTCCCGGCCACCACCGGGATCAGCGACGGCAGGTAGAACACCGTGCGGAAGAAGCCGACGCCCGCCTTGAGCCGGGTGAGCAGCCACGCCACGCCCAGCCCGAAGAGCACCTGGGCGGGGACCATGAAGACCACCAGCCACAGCGTGTTCTTGATGGAGGCCCAGACCCGGTCGTCCACGAGGAAGTAGCGGTAGTTGTCCAGGCCGACGAACTCCAGCGTGAACAGATCGTAGCGGTAGAAGGAGAAGTAGACCGTCGCCGCGAGGGGGTAGGCGAAGAACACCGAGAACCCCACCAGCCAGGGCGACATCCAAAGGAGGGCTTTGAGGCCCTCACCGCGCCGCCATCGGGGTGGCGCGGTGTGGACGATGCTCATCGAGGATCAGCCCCCGGAGAGCTTCAGCTTGTCGTCGAGGCGCTTGTCGACCGCGGCCAGCCCGGCGTCGAGGTCGGTGGCCGAGCCGTTCTCCCACTTGACGAGGAACTCCTGCAGCGAGTCCTGGTTGAAGGTGCTGTTGACGTTCGCCGGGACCGTGCTCGTCTTCGGGTGGGCGAAGATGTCGAGGAAGGTCTGGAAGTTGGCGTCCTTGTCCAGGTCGGGCGACTCCAGCGACGCCTTGGTGGTCGGCACGTTGCGCAGCGCGTTGGAGAGCGTGACCAGCGCCGAGGTGTCGGTGGTCAGATACTTGACCAGCTCCCAGGCGGCCTGCGGGTTCTTGGCGCCCTTGGGCACACCGATCACGGTGCCCGCGGTGAAGCCGCTGCCGTACAGGTCGGGCTTGGCGTCGGAGACGGGGAGCGGCGCTGTGCCGTACTCAAGGCCCTTCGCCTCGTTCGCGATCATGGCGTTGCGCCACTCGCCGTCCAGGACCATGGCGACC
This sequence comes from Streptosporangium sp. NPDC049644, assembly GCF_040675205.1. Lineage (NCBI taxonomy): Bacteria > Bacillati > Actinomycetota > Actinomycetes > Streptosporangiales > Streptosporangiaceae > Streptosporangium > Streptosporangium sp. NPDC049644. Next base: position 29,533 of record NZ_JBFAOJ010000095.1, read on the forward strand.
TTGCCCTTGTAGAACGGGTGGTCGGCAGACCATTCCTGGCCCAGGCTCTTGCGGAACTTCTCCAGCTTGTCGTACCCGTACCAGTCGACGAGCTCCTTCTGCCAGCGCAGCAGTTCCTTCCACGCCGGGTCGGAGCCGACCGCCGAGGTGCCGTCCGGCTTGTACCAGGTGGCGCCGACCATCGGGGCCATGTGCGAGGCGGAGTTCTCGTAGTACTGGAAGCTCGGGATGAACCCGGCGACCTTGATGGTGCCGTCCGCGTCGCGGACGGTGAGCCTCTTGGTCAGCTCGGTCAGCTCCGAGAGCGTCTTGGGCGGCTCGGAACCCTTCATCAGGGCCTTGTTGTAGTAGAGCCCGTACGCGTCGGCGAGCAGGGGCATCACGCACCGCCTGCCCTCGTACTCGGTGTAGGAGCGCGAGACCTCGGGCAGCACGGACAGGTCGATGCCGTCCTGTTCGATCACCGGGGTGAGGTCCTGGAACGTTCCGCTGCGACACCACTGGGCCACGTTGTCCGTGGTGAAGGAGGAGGCGACGTCAGGGGCCGTCCCGCCGCGGGCGGCCTGGGTGATCTGCGCGTCTTGGACACCCTTGACAAGCTTGACGGTGATCTGGGGGAACTTCGTACGGAATCCTGCGATGGCGTCCTCGAACGCCTTGACCTCGGCCGGCGCGGAGAACCCGTGCCACAGCTCGATGGTGGAGGCCGGCAGCGTGGCGGAGGCGGAACCCGAGGGTTTGGGCTGAGAGCCCAGCGCGGGCGCGCTCTCCGTGCCCGCGGTGCAGGCGGTCAGGGCGGTGGCCGTCAGGGTGGCCAGGGCGAAGGTGAGAAAGCGTCGGTGCACGACGGCTGCCTCCTGGGGGGTGGTGGATCAGACGGGGTTCCGGGCGGGGGCGGTTCGGGGGGCGGCTTGCGTGGGGTGCCGGGGGATCAGGAGGGGACTGTGGAGCCGAAGACCTCTTCGCGTGCGGTCGCGAGGGCCAGATCCAGCGCGCCGGCGAGGACGGGATTACCCTCGACGGTTGACAGCAGCAGCGGTGGCCGGGGGATGGTCAGCGCGTGGAGTTCGTGCTCGACGAGCTCGCGCAGGGTGTCGCCGCCCGCGAGCAGGGTCCCGCCGGTCAGCACGATGATCTCGGGGTCGATGACCGAGGTGATCGAGGCCAGCCCGACCGCCAGCCGGGAGGCGATGTCGCGCAGCCCGGCACGGGCGTCGTCGGCGCGCCTGCCGGTGGACGCGGCGGCTCGCACCGCGTTCAGCACCGCCTGTGCGGGGGCGCCGCCGCGCACGCCGTACGACCGGAGGATCTTGAGCACCGCGGGGCCGCCGGTCAGCGCCTGGTAGCCGTGGTTGGCGTAGCGGCCGGTCTCCCTGGCGGTCGGCGCGCCGGGGGTGGGCATGTAGCCGATCTCGCCAGCGCCGCCGGTGGCGCCCCGGTGCAGCCGGCCGCCGAGGACCAGCGCCGCGCCCAGGCCCTCGTCGGCCCAGAGCAGCACGAAGTCCCGGTGGCCCCGGCCCACGCCGTGCGCCTGCTCGGCCTGGGCGACGAGGTTGACGTTGTTCTCTATCGCGACCGGTACGCCCAGGCCGTCGCCGAGGGTGCGGACCAGGTCGGGGATGTGCCAGCCGGGCATGTCCCTGCTGGTGGCGTAGGCCAGCCTGCCGGTGCCCGGGTCGATCGTGCCCTGCACGCCGATGACCACGCACCGCGGCGTCTCCGGAGCACCCGCGCCCTCCAGCGCGGCGGCGACCCGATCCACCGCGTCGCCGCCGGAGCGGCCGGGAGTGGGCAGGTGGTACTCGCCGACCACGGCGCCGGTGATGTCGGCGACCCTGACGTCGATGCCCGCGCGCGTGACGTCCATCGCGGCGGCGTACGCGGCGGCCGGGTTGAGCCGGTAGACCTCGGCGGTGCGGCCGGGCAGTCCCTCGCGGATGCCGTTGAGCACGACCAGGCCCGCCTCCTGCAGGCGGATGAGCAGCTGCGAGGCGGTGGGCTTGGACAGGCCGGTGAGGGCGCCGATCTCCGGACGGGTCAGCGGGCCGCGCTCCAGCAGTGCCTGCAGGGCGGCGCGGTCGTTGATCGCGCGCAGCAGGCTCGGGGTGCCCGGCGTCGGCTGCTTCACTGGCCCTCCGCGTGCGTCCTCGCATTCACCGATGAGGCGAAGTTAGGAAACTTTCCTAACTTCGAGTGAATGTAAGGAACCCGGCGGATCCCCGTCAAGCGGGCAGGAGGCGTCGCAATGAAGCTGTGATGGCTCAGGGGCGGGTAAACTTCTCGACGGACCTGCTAGGGTGATGGTTTGTCATAACAACTAGCGCAATGGTCCGGAGTATCCCATTACTAGCAACGATAATGGAGCGACGGCAACCCGTCAAATCGAGCTGACCAAGGAGCAGGAGTATGTCTCCGCTCTCTACGCGAGGCTCGATCTGCTGCGCGAGCGCACCCAGCGGCAGCTGGACGGCGTCCTCGCGCAGGGAGGGAGCGGGGGCACGCACCAGAACCGCTCTGAGCGCGACACCTTCGCCGGGATGTACGCCGAGCGCCTGGGCCGTCTGTGGGCGGTCGAGAACGGCCTGTGCTTCGGCCGGCTCGACAACGCCGACGACACCTCCCTCTACATCGGCCGCATCGGCATGGCCGACGACGACCAGCGCCGACTGCTGATCGACTGGCGCGCCCCGGTCGCCCAGCCCTTCTACGGCGCCACCCCCGCGGCCTCGATGGGCGTCACCCGCCGCCGCCACCTGCAGACCAAGGGCCGCAGGGTGATCGGGATCGACGACGACCTCCTGGATCTCGACAACCTCACGGACGAGGACGTGGCCACCCTCAACGGGGAGGCCGCCCTGCTCGCCTCCCTGGCCGCTCGGCGCACCGGGCGGATGCGCGACATCGTGGCCACCATCCAGTCGGAGCAGGACCGCATCATCCGCTCGGACCTGGACGGGGTGCTGGTCGTGCAGGGCGGCCCCGGGACCGGCAAGACCGTGGTCGCGCTGCACCGCGCGGCCTACCTGCTCTACACCCACAGGGAGAAGCTGGCCCGCAGGGGGGTGCTCATCCTCGGGCCGAACCTGACCTTCCTGCGCTACATCGAGCAGGTGCTGCCCTCCCTGGGCGAGACCGACGTGCTGTTGTCGACGGTCTCCGAGCTGTACCCGGGGGTCGTTCCCGGGCGCAAGGAGCCTTCGGAGGTGGCCGGGCTCAAGGGCGACTCCCGGATGGCCCAGGTCGTCGCGCGAGCCGTGCGCGAGCGGCAGCGGGTGCCGCGCAAGCCGATCGAGATCCGCCTCGACCGCTACACCCTGCGGCTGGAGGGCAACGTCCTGGAGGCGGCGCGCAACAGGGCGGCCCGCTCCAGGCGGGCGCACAACGAGGCCCGCTCGATCTTCGTTCGCCACCTGCTCAACGCGCTCGCCCGCCAGGCGGCCAGGCAGCTGGGCAAGGGAATGATCGACGACGACGAGCTGGCCGACATCCGCGAGGAGCTCCGTACCGAGCGGCCCGTCAAGGCGGCCCTGAACCGGCTGTGGCCCTACGTCACGCCACAGCAGCTCCTGATCGGGTTGTTCACCTCCCGAGAGCGCCTCGACCACGCCGCCGCCGAGTTCGGCGAGGCCGAGCGGGAGCTGATGCTGCGTGAGCCGCCCCGCAAGGGGGAGAACTGGTGGGCCGAGTCCGACGTGCCGCTCCTGGACGAGGCCGCCGAACTGCTCGGCGACATCGACCCCGCGGTGCTGCGGGCCGGGGCCTGGATGGCCGAGGAGGAGCAGGCGGCGCAGCGGGCCGCCGCGCTCGACGAGCGGCAGCACCAGCTCGAGTACGCCAAGGAGGTCCTGGAGCTGACCGGGCTCTCCGACATCATGGACGCCGAGAAGTTCGCCGCCCGCCATCTCGGCGACGACGTCTTCCTGACCACCGCCGAGCGCGCCGCGGCGGACCGCAACTGGGCCTTCGGCCACGTCATCGTGGACGAGGCGCAGGAGCTGTCGCCGATGGACTGGCGGATGCTGATGCGACGCTGCCCGACGCGGTCGATGACGATCGTCGGCGACCTGGCCCAGACCGGATCCTCGGCCGGGGCGCGCTCCTGGGGCCGGGTCCTCGACCCCTACGTGGCCGGGCGCTGGCGCGAGGAGACCCTCAGCGTCAACTACCGCACCCCGGCGGAGCTGATGGCGGTGGCCGCCGACGTGCTCACCCTGGTCGATCCGGCGCTGAAGGCCCCTGCCTCGGTCAGGGAGACCGGGACGCGCCCGTGGGCGGCCTCGCCGACGGCCTCGCTCGGCGACGTCGTCAAGGCCGAGATCGTGGAGGGTGGGCGACTTGTCGTGATCGTCCCCGAGTCGCGCGCACGGGAACTCGGAGAGGTGGTGGTCCGCTCCGTCGACGGCGCGGTCGCCGGTCCGGGGTCCGCCGCCCTGGACGCCCAGGTGGCGGTGCTGACCGTCGCCGAGGCCAAGGGGCTGGAGTTCGACGCGGTCATCGTGGTCGAACCGGAGTCGATCCTGGGCGAGTCCCCGCGCGGGGCCAGCGACCTTTACGTGGCGTTGACCCGCGCGACCCAGCGGCTTGGCGTCGTGCATGACGGTCCGCTTCCCGATGCCCTCGCTCGACTTGAGAGACATCGGATCACATGAGACCATTGACGGCTCTCGTCGATCATGTCCCAGCTGCGAAAACTTGATGTTTCCGCTGTTAGTGACACGGTTGACATCTGCGCTGGGCTCGGTAGTTTGCTGCCCAGTCCAGCACGGGACTGGCCGGTCGGCCGCCTTCCGACATCGTCGTTTCCTGCGCCCGTGACGGGGGTGACCCCGTCCGTTCAGCCAGACGCAGGGCCGGCAGTCCGTCGAGGCGGGGCACTCCTTCCGGGCGGGGGGTTGGACCCAGGAGGGGTCCGGGCACCCAGTAGACAACGGCAATCCGCGCTCGCCGCCGACGGGACGGAACCGGTCCGAAGGGTTGCCCGGGCTCTCTTCCCGCTCCCGTGCGAGCGCCGCAAGCGTCGGGGCGGTCCGGGGTGTTGAAGGACATGACGAAGTTCTCGTTCTCAACTTGGACGGGTACATCGGCTCGTCCACGCGTTCCG